>CAZTHY010000090.1:0-2588 GCA_964613205.1 uncultured Oscillospiraceae bacterium | reverse complement strand
TTTTCGTTTTCCAGATAGCACAGCGTGGTGTTTTTCATCGTCCACCTCCGTAATTTACTTTTTCTCCCTTATAGTATATAATGTGTCCATCCCCTTTGCAAGAGAAACCACGAAGGAGCTGTTGTCATGGCAGACATCAAGATCGGCCGCTACCGGCATTTCAAGGGCAACGAATACGAGGTGGTGGGCATCGCCCGCCACAGTGAGACGATGGAGGACATGGTGGTGTACCGTGCGCTGTACGGCGAGGGCGGCCTGTGGGTGCGTCCCGCCGCCATGTGGACGGAGACGGTGGAGCGGGACGGCTACGTTGGTTCACGGTTCACGTTGGTGGAGGAAACCGAATGACGGCGCAGTACCGCGTCATCCGCTCCCGCCGCCGTACCATTGCGCTGGAGATCACCCGACAGGGGGAGGTGGTGGTACGCGCTCCCCTCTCCGCCACCGGCGGCGAAATAGAGCGGTTCGTGGAGCGCCACCGGTCGTGGCTGGAAAAGCATCTGGCGGCGAAGCAGGACTACCTCGCCCGCCATCCGGAGCCGGATGAAGCCCAGTGCGCCCTGTGGCGGCAGCAGGCGAAGGCACTTCTCCCGCCGCTGGTGGAGCAGTGGGCGCAGCGGATGGGTGTCCGCCCCGCCGCCGTCACCGTCACCTCCGCCCGCACACGGTTCGGAAGCTGCTCCGCCAAGGGGCGGGTGTGCTTCTCCCTGTATCTGATGGCCTACCCGCCGGAGGCCATCGAATATGTGGTGGTGCATGAGCTGGCGCATTTGACCCACCACGACCACTCCCCTGCCTTCTACGCGGAGGTGGCGCGGTACCTCCCCGACTGGCAGGCGCGGCGGGCGCTGTTGAAGGAATAGGGACAGAAATCCGTGATTTTCACAAGAGAACACAAAATTTTTCTGTGCGATTCGGAAAATTTTGTGAAAATCATTGACAATCGCCGAAAAAGTTGATACGATACCAATATCGGTAATGGAAACGTTACCGGAAAGGTTTCCGGTAACGTCACCGGCACCACCACAGCGCAAAAGGGGGACGACGCATGACCATCAAGGATATCGCCAGGCAGTGCAGTGTCAGCGTCAGCACCGTCTCCCGCGTGCTGAACGACCGCCCCGACGTCAGCGACGAGGTGCGGCGCAAGGTGCTGTCCGCCATCAAGGACAGCAACTATATCCCCAACAACAGCGCCCGCGATCTGGTGCGTACCAAGTCCGACGCTATCGGGCTGGTGGTGCGCGGCCTTTCCAACCCCTTCTATACCGACATCATCCGCACCATCGAGTCCACCGTCACCAAGGCCGGTTTCACGCTGGTGATGCAGCAGATCCCCTCCGGCGACGACGAGGTGAAGCGGGGCGCTATGATGGAGCGGGACAAGCGGCTGCGGGGCATCATCTTTTTGGGCGGCCAGTTTGACTACACCCCCGCCGATACGGCGCTGCTGAACGTGCCCTTCGTGTGCTGCTCCTACTCCAACCGGTACGGCACATTGCAGGAGGGCGAGTATTCCTCCGTGTCCATCGCCGACGAGGCCACCGCACGGCAGGCCGTCCATGAGCTGTACCGCCACGGACACCGGCGTATCGCCGTGCTGCTGTCCCAGCCGGATGACCAGTCCATCAGCCAGCTTCGCTACGAGGGCTACTTGCAGGCGCTGGAGGAGCTGGGGCTGGAATTCGACCCCTCGCTGGTCATCTCCGCCGGTGGGTACAACATCAGGGACGCCTACGGTGCCGTGGAAAAAGCGCTGCAAGGCGGCGCGGACTTTACCGCCATCTTCTCCATCGCCGACTTTATGGCCATCGGCGCCATGCGGGCGCTGCGGGACGCGGGGCGGCGGGTGCCGGAGGACTGCTCCGTCATCGCCATCGACGGACTGGACATCTCCGCCTATGTGGAGCCGCCGCTGACCACTCTCTGCCAGCCTATGGAGCAATTGGGGCGGCGCAGCGCCGAGATCCTGCTGGACATGATCTGCCGCCACGGCGGTCACGTCTGCGAGGTGGTTCCCACCACGCTGCGGCAGGGACGATCGGTGGCAGAGCGATAAGGGGCGCACAAATCCGTTTTTTGCATCCGGACGGATGTGAAAATAAAACCAAATTTATAAGGAGTAAGACAAATGAAGAAGTTTCTTGCAATGGTTCTTGCCCTCGTGATGGCTCTTTCTCTGGTAGCCTGCGGCGGCAACGAAACCCCCGCCGCCGATGACGGCGCCGAGGCCACTGGCCGTGTGTATTGGCTGAACTTCAAGCCCGAGTCCGACGAGGCTCTGCAGAAGGTTGCCGCCATGTACACCGAGGAGACCGGCGTGCCCGTTCAGGTCACCACCGCCGCCTCCGGCACCTACAACGAGACGCTGACCGCCGAGATGGACAAGGAAGCTCCCCCCACGCTGTTCGTGGTGGGTAACTCCGCCGCCGTGGGCACCTGGGGTGACTACTGCTACGACCTGACCGGCACCGCTATCGCCAACGAGCTGAACACCGACGCTTACAACCTGTATGACGCTGAGGGCAAGCTGTGCTCCATCGGCTACTGCTTCGAGTGCTACGGCATCATCGTCAACAAGGCTCTGC
>CAZTHY010000089.1:0-5438 GCA_964613205.1 uncultured Oscillospiraceae bacterium | reverse complement strand
TCCTGTGGAGTGGCCGCTGCCCGCGCCATCACTTTGTCGGTAAAATCGGCGGAGGGCACAGCGTCACACGCCAGCGCTTCCCGCAGTTCCTTATCCAGCGGATCAAATCCGGTCTCTTTCACGGCTGTTCCCTCCTTTCCGTTTCTTTGACGTTGCTTTCGGTAAAAAGGTTCCCCTCCTGCGCCAGCAATTCCCGCAGACGCCCTTTTGCGCGGTTGATGCGGGACTTCACCGTGCCCTCACCGATGTGGAGGGCAGCGGCAATCTCGCCGTAGTCCAGCTCCTGCATATACCGCAGCAGCAGTATCTGCCGGTGCTCGTCGCTGAGCAACGCCAGCGCTTTGCGGACGCGCTGCTGCGTCTCGCTGCGCTCCGCCTGTTCCTGGGGTGAGGGACTGTCGTCCTCCAGCAGCAGGTCGTCCACGGTGGCGTCGGTACGCTGCTTCTGCTCCCGCCGCAAATAGTCGATGGCGGCGTTGGTGGTCAGGCGGTAGAGCCATGTGCTGAACTTGCACTCGCCCCGAAAGCGGGGCAAGCCCCGCCACGCCGCCACAAACGCCTCCTGTGCCGCGTCCTCCGCGCCGCTCTCGCCGCACGTCCGCAGCGCCAGACGGTACACCGCCGTCTGGTACGTCTCCACCAGCGTGCGAAAGGCCTCCGTGTCGCCCTTCTGCGCCCGCCGTATCAGTTCTCTCTCGTCGGTCATGTCAAGTCCCTCTTTACGCCCTCGCTCACCCGATACAGCTCCTCCAGCGTGTTCAGGCGAACGATCTGCTCCTTATAGTAATTGGCGTGGCTGACGCCCTTTAGGTACCAGCAAAGCTGCTTGCGGGCTTCCAGCAGGGCGATATGCTCCCCCTTGTCCGCCACCGCCAGCTCGATCTGACGCACCGCCGTGTCCCACCGGTCACGCAGCGGCGGCAGGGACGGTATCTCCCGTCCTTCCAGCGCCGCTTTCGCCTGCTGAAAGAGCCAGGGATTGCCGAAGCAGCCCCGCCCCACCATGGCCATATCCGCGCCGGTAAAGTCCAGTATGCGGATGGCATCCTCGGCGGAGAACACGTCGCCGTTGGCGATGACCGGCACGGACACCGCCTGCTTCACCTGCCGGATCGTCGTCCAATCCGCCTGACCGCTGTACATCTGCACCCGCGTCCGGCCGTGGACGGCGATGGCGCTGACGCCCGCCTGTTCCAGCATCTTCGCCAGCTCCACCGCGTTGATGCTGCCCTTGTCCCAGCCGCGGCGCATCTTCACCGTCACCGGCACGGGGCTGGCCTTCACCACCGCCTCGGCGATACGGGCGGCCTTTTCCGGATCCCGCATCAGCGCCGAACCGTCCCCGTTGGCCACCACCTTCCCCACGGGACAGCCCATGTTGATGTCGATGACCGCCGCGCCGGACACCTCGGCGGCGATGACCGCCGCCTCCGCCATGCACACTGCGTCACTGCCGAAGATCTGCGCGGCGGCAGGTGTCTCGTTGGGTGCCAGCTTCAAAAGGCCACGGCTTTTCTTATCCTGATAGCACAGCGCCTTGGCGCTGACCAGCTCGGTGCAGCTCATATCCGCCCCCAGCTCCCGACAGATCTGCCGGAAGGCCATGTCCGTCACACCGGCCATAGGCGCCAGATACAGCTTGCCCGCTATTTCCACGTTTCCGATACGCATAGGCTGCTCCTTTGTGTTGCATTTCCGAAAAAATATTGTACCACAAAAATTTGGTATTGACAATCCGGCAAAACTGTGTATACTGTGCATATACAGTTAAATCGGCAGGTGACACTATGGAGCTATACATCGACAACCACAGCGGCGCGCCTATCTACGATCAGATTTACAGCCAGATCAAGGAGGCCATCCTCTCCGGCGAAGCACCGGAGGGCACGGCGCTTCCCAGCATACGGACGCTGGCCAAAGACCTGCGTATCAGCGTCATCACCACCCGCCGCGCCTATGACGAGCTGGAAAAGGAGGGCTTCCTCTACACCGTGCCCGGCAAGGGCTGCTTCGTGGCGGAGCGCAGCACCGAGCTGCTGCGGGAGGAACATTTACAGAAGATCGAAAGCCACATGATCGAAATTCGCCGTCTGGCCGCCATGTGCGGTCTGGGCGAGGACGAGTTGGAGCAGATGTGGCAGGTACTTCGAGAGGAGGAGACGAAATGAGCGAAACGACTATTTTGGAACTCAGCGGCCTGACGAAGCAGCGGGGCAGCTTTTCCCTGCAAGACGTCAGCTTCACGCTGCCCAGCGGGTGCATCATGGGACTGGTGGGCGAAAACGGCGCGGGAAAATCCACCACCATGGGGCTGATCCTGAACAACCTGCATCGGGACGGCGGCGACATTGCCATCTTCGGGCAGGACAACCGCACGCTGACGCCGGCGCAGCGGGAGGACATCGGCGTGGTGCCGGATCAGGTGGGTCTGCCGGAGTACATGAACGCCCGACAGATCGGCCGGATGATGGCGGGCATCTACCGCCGCTGGCAGCCGGAGGTGTACGCCGATCTCCTGCGGAAAATGGCGGTGCCGGAGGATAAGCCCTTCAAGGCGCTGTCGCTGGGCACGAAGAAAAAAGTGGGTCTGGCCGCGGCGCTGAGCCACCAGCCCAGGCTGCTGCTGTTGGACGAGGCCACCAGCGGTCTCGATCCGGTGGTGCGGGACGACATTCTGACGCTGCTGGCGGACTTCACGCGGGATGAAGATCACGCGGTGCTGCTGTCCAGCCACATCGTCAGCGATCTGGAGAAGATCTGCGACTACATCACCTTCCTCCATCAGGGGCGTCTGCTGCTGTCGGAGGAAAAAGACCTGCTGTCGGAGGAATACGGCCTTCTGCGGGGCAACGGCGAGGGACTGGACGAACGTGCCATCCTTGCCCGCCGTGTCACGCCCTACGGCACGGAGTGTCTCGTCCGCCGCGACGGCGTGCCCCAGGGCACACCGCTGGGCAAGGTCAGTATCGAGGAACTGTTTGTGTACATGGTGCGGGGAGGTGCCGTATGAAAGGTCTGCTTTATAAAAATCTTGCCGACGCATGGCAGGTGGGGCGGTTCTATATTATTCTCATGGTGCTGCTGTGCGTATTTGTCGTCATGATGGGTTCAGACAGCATGAACAATCTGATTTGGCTGGTCTATCCCCTGCTGCTGCTCAGCTCCCTGCCCTTCACCTCGCTGAGCGTGGACGAAAAGTGCGGCTGGGACAGCTATTACGACGCCCTGCCGGTGACGAGAGCCCAGCGGGTGTCGGCCACCTATCTGGTGGCGCTGCTGCTGACCGGCGGCGGTGCGCTGCTGCTGAGCGCGCTGCTGCTGCTTCGATCTGACGGAAGCGACAACGTTTTCCTGATGCTCCTGCTGCCGCCGGCGGCGCTGCTGTTCCCCGCCGTCACGCTGCCCTTCTGCTTCGCCCAGGGCGGTGTGAAGGGTGCCACCACCTCGCGATACTTCTTCATCCTGTTCGTGGTGGCGATCGCCGTGCTGCAAGGTGCGGTGGACATGCCCCATTTCGCCCTGTTCTATTCCATCGATCTTTCCCCCGGTCTTTCGCTGGTGGTGTTCGCCGCCGCCTTCGCGCTGAGCTGGGGTCTCTCCATCAAGCTCTACGAAAAGCGAGAGATATAGCCATTTTGGCGGCGGCAGGCAGCCTCTGCCGCCGCCTTTTGAAAAAAAGTCCGCAGAATTTGAAAAAAGGTGTTGACAATTCCGCTTTCCTTTGGTATGATAGACAAGCTCGAGTTCGCGAGAGCGTTACACGGCCAAGTAGTTCAGTTGGTTAGAACGCCAGCCTGTCACGCTGGAGGTCGAGGGTTCGAGCCCCTTCTTGGTCGCCAATATGCTGCTGTAGCTCAGTAGGTAGAGCGCATCCTTGGTAAGGATGAGGTCGGCGGTTCGAATCCGCCCAGCAGCTCCAAAAAGTCCTGTAATCGCAAGATTATGGGACTTTTTATGCACTTTTACAACTTTTACGGTGAAAACTTTATCTCGACTTCGTCGTATCTGTAACGTGTCTTTTCAGGTATCGCCCTCGCTCTGTACCATTCCAAAAACTCCCCGCCGTCTCCTCCCATGAATCTCACAGCTTTTGCTCGACTAATCTCTTTTTTCGTGTTACAATGGTGAAAATACGATTACAATACAAAAAACTTGCATCTTTCGAACAAGAATTATGCCATTCACAACGGCTGTATGGAAAGAAGCCTTTTCAATGAAATATGAAGTCACTTATGAGCAGAACTTTTTCCGCCTCACCCGCATAGCAGGCGGCAGTCTTCTGCAAAAGTGCAAAACCCGCAGGAAGCGCGACAGGCTTCCTGCGGGTTTTTAGCAGTTTTCCATCCGAGTCAGAAGCGGATGACCTCATGTTCTCCCTGAAAAGAGTCAAAGGTGGCGGTGGCATCCTGGAAATAGAGAAGCTGCATATTGCCGTCATCGGCGGCGTAGGTGTTCTTCATAAAGGGATAGGCATCCAGCATGGCCTGTCTGGCCTCCGTGCGGTCGTCCTCCACCAGCTTTCCGGCAATGCGGACCCATTTGGCGCCGATGCAGGCGCAGACCTCCACCTTGGCATTGGCTGCGATCTGGTGAGAGACCGGCTTGCGCTTGCCGGTCATGATGCAAAGATGACCGTCGATGATATGGGCAATGCCGAAGGGACGGACGCGGGGCTGATCGCCCTCCGTCGTCGCCACATAAAAGACCTTGGCCTGCTGCAAAAATTCACATACTTTTTCCATGCTTGGTACTCCTTTGCATTTTATCTGATTTTCAGGCGAGAGACATTTTCCCGTCGGTAAAGACGAAGTTCCGCATCCCCATGCCGCCGCGTCCCGCAGGGACGAGCGACTCGATGCGCGCGATGTCCTCCGCCGTCAGCTCCAGCTTCAGCGCGTCGATGGCGCTTTGCAGATGTTCGGGGTTCGTCGTGCCGACGAGACTCTGCACGCAGTCGTACTTCGCAAGACTCCACGCCAGCGCCAGCTGCGAGAGGCTCACGCCCCGCTCGTCCGCAACCGCCTTGAGCGCGCGGATCGCCGCGAAAAGCGCCTCCTGCTGCGCAGGCGGGAGCATCCCGCGGGGCGGTGTCGAGCCCGCAGGTGCGGTCAGCACATTGTCCCGCAGCAGGCCGTGACCGACGGTTCCAAAGGCAAGGACTTTCACGCCCAGCTCTTTCGCCGCGGCGATCAGCTCCGTTTCAATGCTGCGATTCAAAAGGGAGTATTCCATTTCCACCGTGTGGATGGGATGTACACGGCAGGCGCGGCGCAGCGTCTCTGCGTCCACCATCGTGAGGCCGATGTGCTTCACATAGCCCGCCTGCACCTGCTCGGCGATGGCACCCACCAGATCCTCCACAGGAACGGTGGTATCCATCCGCGCGGGCTGGTAGAGGTCGATATAATCAAGCCCCAAACGGCGCAGAGAATAGGTCA
>CAZTHY010000088.1:0-5438 GCA_964613205.1 uncultured Oscillospiraceae bacterium | reverse complement strand
CGGCTCCGCCAACGCCACCGTGCACAGGCTCAGCGCCATGACCAGCGCCAGCAGCACACTTAAGATTCTTTTCTTCATCGTTTCTTCCTCCTTAATAATATATGGGTTCCGGCGTTGGGTCACCCCGCCGGTGGGCGGCTTCGCTACCAAAAGGCGGCTGAAATTTTCATGGAAATCCGCTGTTTCCACCATTGAAAAATTCTTCCCGCCATGGTACACTGTGAGGGATAGCTAAGTGAAACAGTTTGGTCGGCTCCGTATGCCTTGCCCGCTGACGGAGCACCCGCTTGCGCGGATAAGGGTGGCCTGCCTGTTTCGGGCGCGAGACTGTGTACCCTCCTTCAATCCTGCACCTACGATTATACGGATTTCCTTCAAAAACACCCTACCAATTTTTGTATTTTTGGTAGTAAATGCAGAAAAAATTTTGGTAGGCGCCCCTCGTGCAACGGTGTTTCGGACAGTTCGTATATAGTTTCCCACTCAAGGAGGAGAAAATCATGAAAAGAATCATTCCCCTGTTGCTTGCTGTCGTTATGACGCTGTCGCTGCTCACCGGCTGCGGCGCCAAAAATGACGAGCCTATCACGCTGTCCATCTGGCACGTCTACGGCAGCCAAACCGAATCCCCGCTGAATGACGTTATCGACGAGTTCAACAGGACGGTGGGGCAGGAGCAGCGCATCTTCATCAGCGTCACCTCCGTCACCGATTCCGGCGACATTGACGAGATGATCACCGCCGCACTGACCAACCAGCCCGGCGCCATGTCGCTGCCTGACCTGTTCACCGCCTATCCCCGCGTGGCGGAGCAGTTCGCCGCCAACCAGCTATTGGACTGGAGCGACTATATGAAGGAGGACGCGCTGGCCGTCTACCGGCAGGACTTTTTGTCCGAGGGCTGGTTCGGCGAGCAGCTCTTGATGCTGCCCATTGCCAAGTCCAGCGAGCTGCTGTTCGTCAACAGAACGCTGTTTGACGACTTCTCCGCCGCCACCGGCGTCACCATGGACTGCTTTAATAATATGGAGTCGCTGGCCGCGGCCTGTGATGCTTATTACGACTGGTCGGACGGCAAGACCATGTTCCAGATCAACGACTTCTACCACTACTTCCTGGCCAACATGACCGGCTTGGGCGCGGAGTTCGAGGTGGACGGCAAGCTGAACGTGGCCAGTGACGCCTTTGCCGCCGCCTTTACCCCTGTGGCACAGGCGGCCATCTACGGCGGCCTGTGCGTCGGTGACGGCTACGCCTCCGACCGCTGGAAGACCGGCGAGGTCATCTGCAATATCGGCTCCACGGCGGGTATTCTGTACCTGCGGGACTATGTGACCTACGAGGACAACACCACCCGCGACGTGGAGACCAACGTGCTGCCCTATCCCTGTCTCACTGACGCGGCGCCCACCGTGGTGCAGCGCGGCGGCGGCCTGTTCGCCGTGAAGAGCGACAATGAGCAGAAGAACAAGGCGGCGGCGGTCTTTGCCCAGTGGGTGGCCGAGGAGCAGCACAATCTGGACTTCGTCACCCCCTCCGGCTATCTGCCTGTCACCAACGACGGCTTCACCGCGCTGTTCGGTGACCTGTCCGGCGTGGAGAACGAGAAGTACCGTATGCTTTACAGCGCCGTCAAGGAGCAGTATGACGGCGGGTACCGCTTCTGCTCCCTGCCCCTGTTCGAGGGTGCGTCCGACACCCAAAAGGGCTTTGAAAAGCTGATGAAGTCCACGCTGGCCGCCGCCCATGCGTCCTACGTCAACGGCGAGGCCACCATGGACGAGCTGACGGCACAGGCGCTGGACACCGTGCGTCAGGCGCTGCGGTAAACGGGAAGAAGCCATGAAACTGCGGTTTTCACCAAGGGAGATCTATACCCAAATCAGAACGCAGGGACTGTCCATGCAGCGGCGGTTCACGCTGCTGCTGGTGGCGGTGGTGATGTCCACGCTGGCGGCGCTGCTGGTGGTGCTGGATCTGATGGGGATCCTCAATTCCACCGAGCAGCAGAAGTGGCAGACGGCGCAGCAGCAGTTGGCCTTCAGCACCGGCAAGATACTGGACGATATGGACGAGCTGGCCGCCTGTGCCGCGTCCTTCTCCGAGGAGCTGACCGAGATCCTCTCCCAGCGTGGCACGGTGGTGTCGGATCTGACCGACGACGTGGACGCGCTGACGGACTTGCAGCGGGAGACCTACGACACGGTGAACAGCTACCTGCGTCAGGCCGATTGCAGCGGCGCGTTTTACCTGCTGAACACCACGGTGAACGATGCACTGGCGGATACCTATTATAATGGTATCTATCTGAAAGTGGCCAACCTCAACTCCGACAACACCATCCGCCGCTCCGTGCGGATGTACCGCGGCAGCTCCGTGGTGGCGCGGGAGCAGAACACCAACCTCCACAGCCGTTGGGAGTGCGAGACGAAGGCGGGCAGCTTCCCGCAGGTGGAGAGCGTCATGTCGCAGGAGCAGGCCGACCCCGCAAGGGGCTACCTGCTGACCGCCGTGTACCAGCTTCCCCAGACCTGGGAGTGGGCGCGGTTTCTCTGCGCGCCGGTACAGGACGCAGAGGGCGCCATCGTGGGCGTGTGCGGCTTCGAGATCAGCGATATGTTCTTCAAGCTGCGCTTTGACCTGACCGGCGAGGGCGCGGACTACCTCATGTGCGCGCTGCTGACATCCCACGGCACCCCTGCCAAGGATTACACGGCGCAGACCGCCGGCGTTTTCGCACCGGAGATCACCACGCCGGTGTCGCTGGAAAATGGCAGTCAGTACGCCACCCTGACGGCAGGGAAGGAGTCCTTCGTGGGCAAGGTCAGCACCGTCACCGTCGGCAACAGCCGCCATGTGGTGGCGGTGACGCTGTCGGAGACGCTCTACCGCGCCTATCTGCGGCAGGAGCAGAACATCACCATCGCGGTGCTGATCTGTTCGCTGCTGGTGGCGGTGGGTGCCGGTATACTGCTGGGTCGCCGGTATGTGCGGCCGATCCTGCAGACCATGGAGGCGCTGAAAACCGATCGTCCCGCACAGGAGGAAACACGCATACCGGAACTGGACGCGCTGCGCGGTCATTTCGACGTGCAGCACCGCCGCACCGAAGCCATGCTGGAGGAAATGCGCCAGCGGACGGACACCACCCGCCAATCCCTCGACCAGCTCCAGCAGGAGCATGAGCGGTTGCAGCAGCGGCTGGATCAGGTGGTGGAGACGAAGCGGGAGCAGGTCTATCCGGAGGAATACACCTACTTCCTGCAGGCCATCAACGACCTGTCCGGCAAGGAGCGGACGGTGTTCGACTGCTACCTGAAGGGCCTGTCCACCCGTGAGACGGCCAACCTGATGGGCATCACCGAGGACGGTGTGCGCTATCACAACAAGAACCTCTACACCAAGCTGGGTGTCACCGGCATCAAGCAGATGAAGATGTTCATTTCCATCATGCAGCAGGATATGTAAATCAAAAAGAGACGGTCTCGTTGACGAGACCGTCTCTTTTTCCGTCTTTCGTTACGGTTCCACCACCAGACGCCCCTCTACCTTCCGGCTGAGATGGGGATGGGTGGTCATGTACTCCTCCACCACGTCGTTGAGGGAGGTGGTCAGCACCTTGGTCTTGCCGTTGGCCTCCACTTCCTCCAGCGTCACGTCCAGGAAGGGTTTCAGGTTCATGAAGTGGTACTTCTGCATGGACACGGTGTACAGCCGCGAGGGGTTCAGCGGCTCGCCGTCCAGCGTCAGCTCACGGAAGGACTGGGTGCTGCGCTGCCACACGATGCGCATACCGTGGGAGAACTGGTAAAACTCCGTATGGTCGCCGTGGAAGGCGTCCTCCCGCAGGATGTGGCGGATCATCCGCTCTAACTGCGTACCGGTGACGTGGAGCATATACACGGGATCGTCGTAGGGCAGACACTCCACAAAGTCGGCGTAATGCACCACCGGCCCCAGCGAGTAGCTGCGGATGGCGCCGGAGCCCATCAGCATCAGGTCGATGCCCAGCGAATCCCGCATGATGTCGGCGATCAGGTTGCCCAGCGGCGTCTCCTGCGTGCGGGCGGGATGCTCCAGCTTCTCGGTGAAGCGGGTGATGATGCGGTCGTACTTGGCGGAGGTGGCCTCCTGGAAGTGGCGGATGTAGCGCTCGATCTCTTCGTCGCGTGTGCAGTGGTCGTCGTCGATGGGCACCACCTGCCAGGTAAAGCTGTCGATGGCGTTGCGGTCGGTGTCCACCACGATGTCGAACCGGCCGATCTGATCGGTGCCGGTACCGGCCTGCACGATGTAGATGCCGTTCACCTCGGCCGGCTCCGTCAGGAAGGTGTGGGAGTGTCCGCCGATGATGATGTCCACGCCCCACGCCGGATCCAGCAGCGCCGCCAGCTTCTTGTCCTCCTCGAAGCCGATGTGGGTCAGCAGCACGGTGAAGTCGATGTCGGTGGCGTTGTAGGCGTTGCAGATATTGCCGACCTCCCGCGCCGCCTCACCGATGTCCACGAAGGAGCTGATGATCTCGTCGTTTTTCGTCTGCGCCAGCACGTCCTCGGTGATGATGCCGATGAACAGGATCTTCATGCCGTCCACATGGGCGATGTAGCAGGGCTGGAACATCCGCTTGTGGTTGGACTTGATGTGGAAGTTGGCGTTGATGATGGGGAAGTTGGCGCACTTTTCCAAAAACAGCAGGTGGGCGAGACCGTAGTCCACCTCATGGTTGCCGATGGTGGCCACGTCGGGGCCCAGCAGGTTCATGATGCCGATGGTGGAGGTGCCGCGGTACTCCGAATCGATGACGGAGCCGCGGAACATATCGCCGGCGATGGCGTACAGCACGTTGGGCTCCTCCTGCCGCACCTTGTTCACATAGCCGGACAGCAGCGACACGCCGCCTACCAGTTTTTCGTCGATCTGCTCCGCAAGGAAGTCGCCGTGCATATCGTTGGAATGGAGAACCGTCAGCTTTTTCAGGTGTTTCATCAAAATCCGCTCCTCTCTCAGATCTCAGACCGCTGTCCGCCGCCAGTCAGCATTCAGCCATCCTATAATATGCCCCCATTATACTCTCCCGCCTGTAAAAACACCCTACCACTTTTCACCGTTTTGGTAGTGGCGGGAGGGAGAAATTTTCCGCGATACCCAGCGGGTTTGTCGTTTTCTTGACGAATACCGTTATTCTTGCAAAAAAATAGTGGACAGGCGGGGGAATTTTTCGTATAATAGGGGGAAGGAAACGTTAGACGTGCGTAGGGGCAGGGTTCTACCCCGCCCGACGATAAAAAGCCGCACCCTCGTTGTAGGGGCGGACGACCCTGTCCGCCCGATGCAAACGCCGAATTAGGAGAATACGGTACGTTGACGAAACGCCCCGATAGAGCGTAGGGCGGGATGACCTCATCCCGCCGTGCGGCGGCAGCCGCCTACATTTATTT
>CAZTHY010000087.1:0-5462 GCA_964613205.1 uncultured Oscillospiraceae bacterium | reverse complement strand
CTCGCTCTTGTGCAGCTCCTCCTCCACCTTGATCTGGGTGGCGATACCGGCGTGGTCAGAGCCGGGCAGCCACAGCGCGGAGTAGCCCTGCATCCGCTTAAAGCGGGTCAGGATGTCCTGCAACGTGGCGTCCATGGCGTGACCCATGTGGAGCTGGCCGGTGACGTTGGGAGGGGGCATGACGATGGAGAAGGGCTTCTTGTCGGGGTCGGGCTCGGCGTGGAAGCAGTCGTTGTCCATCCACATCTGATAGATGCGGCCTTCCACGTCCCGGGGATCGTAGATCTTGGGCAGTTCTTTCATATTAGATACTCCTTTTCGGTATTTGGCAAAACAAAAATTCGCTCCGTTTTGCCATGGCAAAACAGGGCGAACGTCAAGTCCGTGGTACCACCTGTATTCGGGATTGCTCCCGCTCTCGTGGGTGCAGCTACACCCTGTCCCGTTAACGGAGGACATCCGCCACCGCTTACTGTCAGTTCAGCGGGGAGCTCAGGGACGACTTGGGCGGGGCTTCACGGGAGCTTACACCTGCCGCTCCCTCTCTTCGCTTTGGCTAACCGCCTACTATTTCCCGTCATCGCCGGTTTCAGTATGTGGGGAGTATACTATATTTTCACAAAAAAGTCAAGTCACGGCGACCGGTTTCTTGCGTCGGGCGGGAAATGTGCTGGTCTGACCAAGACCATAAAGAGACGGAGGGGAAATTTGTACAGAATTTTTCTCAAATAGCCATTCATTTCCGGCATTTTTATGGTATACTACAAGGGTAAGCACTCCCCTGCCTGCCGCCTCATGCGGCAGAGAATCTACCGCGCGCTGCGCGGCACAAAGGAGAACAACTATGGCTGCACTGAGACCCAAGATCGTTAAGCTCTGCAAGGTCATCGGCGGGCTTACCGGCGTGATGAACAAGATCGACGAGAACGCGCCGGAATACTACTGCATGGCCTCCATCCTCACCGACGACGAGGCGGATGTCGCCATTGCGGCGGGGCTGCGGAAAGAGCGCACCACCGAATACTTGGCGAAAAAGACCGGCAAGTCCATCGAGGAGACCCAAAAGCTGGCGGAGCATTTGGCGTGGATCGGCGTGTTCCGCGTCACCACCGACAAGACCGACGGCAAAGACCGCTTCTATATGCAGATCTTCGCCCCGGGCATTATGGAGATGCTGGTGAACAACAAGGAGCTGCTGGCCACCCATCCCGAGGTAGGCCGCGCCTTTGAGGAATACACCCGCATCCGCATGGCCAACCTGTCCCCCATGATGCCCAACGGCTACGGCCTTATGCGGGTGGTGCCGGTGGAAAGCTCCATCAAGGACATCGCCGACGTCAACGACTTCGACAAGCTCAGCTACTACATCAACAAGTACGACACCTTCTCCGTCTCCCCCTGCTCCTGCCGCGCGGCACGGCGCACCATCAACGACGGCTGCGGCCATTTGGAGGAGGATATGTGCATTCAGATGGGCAAGGGCGCGGAACACTACATCCGCACAGGCCGTGCCCGTCAGATCAGCCGCGAGGAAGTGTATGAGATCCTGAAACGTGCCGAGGACAACGGCCTCATGCACGATATGCCCAACATCGAGGAGGCCGGCGAAAGCTCCGCTATCTGCAACTGCTGTCCCTGCTCCTGCTTCGGTCTGCGGGTGGGACTGCTGTACGGCGCACGGGACGTTATCCGCTCCAACTTTGTGGCGGAGATCGACGAGACCAAGTGCGTGGCCTGCGGCCAGTGCGTGGAGACGTGTCCCGGCAACGCCCTGAAGCTGGGGCAGAAGCTGTGCAGCAAAACGCCTATCGAAGAACCGGAGTACCGGAAGATGAGCGACTCCCTGTGGAGCAAGAAGGACTGGAACGTGGACTACCGCGAAAACCGCGAGGACACCGTTTCCACCGGTACCGCTCCCTGCAAAACCGCCTGTCCCGCCCACATCGCCGTGCAGGGCTACCTGCGGCTGGCCGCCGAGGGGCGCTACCGCGACGCGCTGGCGCTCATCAAGAAGGAGAACCCCTTCCCCGCCGTCTGCGGCCGTATCTGCAACCACCGGTGCGAGACGGAGTGTACCCGCGGCACGGTGGATCAGGCGGTGGCCATCGACGAGGTGAAGCGGTTTATCGCCGACCATGACCTCCACGAGGACACCCGCTACATCCCGCCTATGGTGAACCAGATCGGCAGACCCTACGAGGAAAAGATCGCCATCATCGGTGCCGGCCCCGCCGGTATGAGCTGCGCCTTCTTCCTGGCGGAGAAGGGCTACAAGCCGGTGGTGTTCGACAAGGCATCCCGCCCGGGCGGTATGCTGATGAACGGTATCCCCTCCTTCCGGCTGGAAAAGGACGTGGTGGAAGCGGAGATCGACATTCTCCGCGCCATGGGCGTGGAATTCCGCTGCAACGTGGAAGTGGGCAAGGACGTGACCATTCCCCAGCTCCGTGCAGAGGGCTTCAAGGGCTTCTATGTGGCCGTCGGCCTGCAAAGCGGCGGCAAGCTGGACATCCCGGGCGGCAGCGCCGAGGGCGTTCGCGCCGGTATCGACTTTATCAAGGAAGTGAACCTCACCGGCAATGTGGCCTTATCCGGTAAAGTGGTGGTCATCGGCGGCGGCAACATCGCCGCTGACGTGGCGCGTACCGCCGTCCGCTGCGGCGCAGACAGCGTTGACCTGTACTGTCTGGAGAGCTACGACGAGATGCCCATGGGCGAGGAGGACAGAAGCGAGTGCGAAAAGGACGGCATCACCCTCCACGCCGGTTGGGGACAGACGGAGATCGTGGAGCAGGACGGCCGCTGCGCCGGTATCCGCTTCCGCAAGTGCCTGTCCGTCAAGAACGCTGCCGGTCGTTTCGCGCCGGTGTTTGACGACGCGGTGACCGAGGAAGCGGAATGCACCACCGTTCTCTACTGCATCGGGCAGAAGGTGGACTGGGGCACGCTGCTCACCGGCACCAAGGTGCTGTTCAATCCCAACGGCACCGCCGTGGCCGACGCGCTGACGTATCAGACCGCCGAGCCGGACATCTTCGTGGGCGGTGACGCTTACACGGGACAAAAGTTCGCCATCGACGCCATTGCCGCCGGTAAGGAGGGCGCTATCTCCCTCCACCGCTGGGTACACGAGGGGCAGACGCTGACCATGGGTCGCGACCGCCGCATCTACCGCGCGCTGAACAAGGACAATGCCCTCATCGCCATCGACAGCTTCGACTCCACGCCCCGTCAGATGCCCGGGTACAACGAGGCCAAAGCCCGTACCTTCGGCGACGAGCGTGTCACCTTCACCGAGGAACAGGTGAAAAAGGAGACCGCCCGCTGCCTGAGCTGCGGCGCTACCAAGGTGGATCCCTATATGTGCATCGGCTGCGGCCTGTGTACCACCCGCTGCCAGTTCGACGCCATCCACATGAAGAAGGCAAGAGACTGGGAGGCCGGTGCCTTCGAGACCATGCCCATCAAGGTGGCGGAGCATCTGGTGAAAAAGACCGGCAAGATCATTGCCAAGGCCACTCAGAAGTAATGCACGAGCTGGGTATTGCGGATGCCATCTGCCGCACGGTGACACGGCTGGCGGCGGAAAACGGCGTGACACGGCTGAAAAGCGTCACCGTGGAGGTGGGCGATCTCAGCGGCATCGTGCCGAAGTTTTTGGAGGACTGCTGGACGGCGGTAACGGCGGACACACCGCTGAAGGACACGGCGCTGCGTCTCCATCCCGTCCCCGCCACCGCCCGCTGTGAAGGCTGCGGCCATGTGTTCGTGGCGGACACCGCCTCGTTGCGCTGTCCCCGCTGCCAAAGCGACAAGCTGACGCCCCTCAGCGGCCGCGATCTCACCATCGCAGAGCTGGAGGGAGAGGAATAGCAAAAGGCTCGAGAGGTACCACTTGAAGTGATAAAATAATGGTAGACACGAAAGTGCCTACCATTGTTTTTTTGCTTTTTTCACGGTGCCACCGGTGCGTCCAGCCAGTAGATGACGTAGCACTCCTGCATCTCCCCCATGTAGAAGAAAATGTTCTCCCCCATCTCGATGTGCTCACCGAAGGTAAGATCGGGCACGAACAGCCGCCCGCTGGTGCGCTTCGGCCCCTTGATGGTCAACCCCTCCGGTGTGGGGTGCGCCCGCAGCAGCTCCGCCGCCTCTTTCAGTCCCGGGAAATGGAGCGTCCGCTCCAGCTCGGTGAGCTGCGTCTCGCCGTTGATGTAGACAAGGTGGTTTTCGTCCTTAAACCAGTTGATGCGCATAGCGTCCTCCTTGCAGTGTCGTTGGTGATGGTCATAGTATACCTGTCTGCAACGCAAATGTCAAAGGTTCTTCCGCTTTTTCACGTCCTATCGATTTTTTGCTCATTTTGGGGGTATATCTCCACTTTTTTCTTGACTTCACCCACAAAATGCGCTAAAGTATTTTATCGGAAAACTACTGTGCCGCGCTGCCGTGACACAGCCCATTCTATGTGTTACGGAGGTACGCACAATGGCAAACACTGTTCAGGACGTCATCGCCCTCATCCGCCAGCAGAACATCGAAATGGTGGACTTCAAAATGGTGGATATCAACGGCCAGTATCGCCACGTCACCATCCCCGCCCAGAGCTTTACGGAGGAGATGATGGTGGACGGCATCGGCTTCGACGCCTCCAACTACGGCTACGCCGTGGTGGAGAAGAGCGACATGGTCTTTATCCCCGACCCCTCTACCGCCCAGATCGACCCCTTCTGCGCCATCCCCACCCTGTCCATGACCGGCAACGCCATGATCATCGACTATCCCCACAACCGCCCGCTGGATCAGTATCCCCGCAACATCGTGCTGGCGGCGGAGCAGTACATGAAGGACAGCGGCGTGGCCGATACCATGCTCATCCTGCCGGAGTTCGAGTTCTACCTGTTCGACAACGTGGAGTGGAACGTCAACCACGACGCCATCGGTATGAATCTCGACGCCCAGCAGGCGCACTGGAACAGCGGCGTCAACGGCAAGGGCGTTATCGTCCCCTTGCAGGGTCACTACCACATCGCCGCCCCCTTTGACCGCACCTACGACTGCCGCAGCGAGATGTGCGTGCTGATGGAGAAGGCGGGCATCCCCATCAAGTACCACCACCCCGAGGTAGGCGGTGCGGGACAGTTCGAGATCGAGCCGCAACTGGGACAGATGTCCAAGATGGCCGACGCCACCATGATGATCAAGTACATCATCCGCAATACGGCGCTGAAATATGGCAAATCCGCCACCTTTATGCCCAAGCCGGTGTACGGCGAGGCGGGCAGCGGTATGCACGTCCATATGCTGCTGATGAAGGACGGCCAGCCGGTGTTCTCCGACGACAACGGCTACTCCCATCTCAGCCAGGAAGCCCACTGGTTCATGGGCGGTCTGCTGAAGCACATCCACTCCCTGTGCGCCATCACCAACCCCAGCACCAACTCCTTCAAGCGGCTGGTGCC
>CAZTHY010000086.1:0-5487 GCA_964613205.1 uncultured Oscillospiraceae bacterium | reverse complement strand
ACGAGATGAACGTGACCCCCGCCAAGAAGGTGCATTACACCATCGCCACCGCCCAGGTGGAGACGTTCCAGCGGGGCGTGCCCTTCTTCAAGAAGCTGGCTTCCGCCAGCGAGGTGACGGTGGAGCCGGCCACCTCCGGCGAGACGAAAAAGGGCATGGTGGAGGTCATCACCCACGCCGCCCGCGTGTCCATGCCGCTGGCAGAGCTGGTGGACTTCGAGAAGGAGCTGGCGCGCATCGCCAAGGAGAAGGCCAACGCGGAGAAGCAGCTGGCCGGTATCACGGCCAAGCTGAGCAACGAAGCGTTCCTGGCCAAAGCGCCGGAGGCCGTCATCAACGGTGCCAAGGAGAACGCCGCCAAACTGGAAGCCCTCATCGAAAAACTGGACGCATCCGCCGCAGCGATGAAGATGTAAAGCGATTTTACTTTGCGGAGAAAATTGAAAGAATCCCCCGCCGTATGACACATACGGCGGGGGATTTTGGTTGGTGTCTTTGGGACACAAAAACGCGAAAGTGCGCATACGGCGTATGCGCACCTTCACCCCTGATTTTGGAAATCACGAAAGTGATTAACAACATATAAAGCGCGGCGTTACACGGTGAGCTCGATGAGATTGCCCTCCAGCGCCACTATGCAGCTTTCGTAGTAGCCGTCGCCGGTAATACGAGGGCCGCTCAAGACGGTGTAGCCGTCGTTTTTCAGCCGCAGCGTCAGCGTATCCACCGCTTCGCGGCTGCCGACGCGGAACGCGACGTGGCTGTAACCGGTGCGGTAGGAGGACTTCTCACCGTCCACCATGTCGGGACGGGTCATCACTTCCAGCCGCGTACCGTCGTCAAAAGACAGAAAGCAGGAGCGAAAGCCGGTGATCGGATTGTGGTAGAAGGGCGCAGGCTGACCGTGCAGGTAGGTGGTGAAGAAATCCACCGCTCCTTGCAGGTCGTTTACATACAGCGCCACATGGTCGATCCCCATGGTGTGCCTCCGCGAAAGACCGTCGGGACAATCCCGAATCGTTTATCTGCACATAGTATACCATAAAGGAAGGGAAAAGTCCATAGCAATTTTTCAATTTCCACAAGAGTTTGGCCACAAGAGCGGGAAAATTTGTCGAATAATACCCAAAGTGGCGATTATATCCATCGGGCGGCCTTGCTCCTACGGCAAAGGCCGCATTTTTTCTCCCTTCCGACAGTACGCGGCAAATTTCGCAGGGAAAAGGGTGTATCATGCACCCGAAAGCCACCGGCGCAGGCCGGAATCGAATACAAAGGAGCGACCGCCATGGAGGTATCGGCGAAATACGAGGGAGAGCAGTTGGAATTTCACTTGCAGGGCGAACTGGACCACCACGGCGCCAAGGGACTGTTGAGCTGTTTGGAGCGGGAGATCGAGCGGACGGTGCCGCTGGCGCTGGTGCTGGATTTCGCCGGTGTCACGTTTATGGACAGCTCCGGCATCGCCGTGGCGCTGCGGGGCTGGCAGCGGATGCGGGAGATGGGCGGCACGGTGACGCTGCGCCATGTGGCACCCCAGCCCCGCAAGGTGTTCGAGGCGTCCGGCGTGGGGCGCATGATGACCATTGAATAAGGAGGATGTACATAATGACGCGAGCCGAAAACTATGCCACCATCGAGTTTCTCAGCCGCAGCAGCAACGAGGGCTTTGCCCGCGTGGCCGCCGCCGGTTTCGCCGCCCAGCTTGACCCCACGCTGGACGAGCTGGGGGATATCAAAACCGCCGTCAGCGAGGCGGTGACCAACGCCATCGTCCACGGCTATCCCGAGGAACTGGGGCGCATCGTGCTGAAGATGAAGATTTTGAAGGGCAACGTGCTGGAGATCACCGTGCGGGACTGGGGGCGGGGCATCGACAACATCGAGCAGGCGCGCCAGCCGCTGTTCACCACAGGCGGCAGCGAACGCAGCGGCATGGGCTTCACCATCATGGAGTCCTTCACCGACCGGCTGGTGGTGCGTTCGGCGGCGGGGAAGGGCACTACGGTGCAGATGCGCAAGCGCATCGCGCCGCGGATGGCCGCCGGACGATGAGCGACCGGCTGGCGCTGCTGGAACGCGCCCAGCAGGGGGATGACGAGGCGTGCCGTCAGATGCTGACGGAGAACGCGGGGCTGATCTGGTCCATCGTCCGGCGCTACAACGGCTGCGGCGTGGAGACGGACGACCTCTATCAGTTGGGGTGCATCGGATTTGTAAAGGCAGTAAAGGGGTTTGACTTAACATACGGCACCCAGTTTTCCACCTACGCCGTGCCAAAGATCTCCGGCGAGATACGCCGCTTTCTGCGGGACGACGGCCCCGTGAAGGTGGGGCGGACGCTGCGGGAGAAGGGGCAATCGCTGTGGTCGGCGCGGGAGCGGCTGCGGGGACGGCTGGGGTGCGAGCCGAAGCTGTCCGACCTGTCCGCCGAGACAGGTTTCACCGCCGAGGAGATCGCCTCCATTGATTTGGCGCTCATCGCGCCGGAGTCGCTGCAGCAGGAGACGGCGGAGGGGCTGACGCTGGAATCCACGCTGGGCACCGACGAGCCGGAGACGGCGCTGGTGGAGCGCATCGCACTGCGGGACGCCGTCAACGCGCTGCCGGAGCGGGAGCGCAAGACCATCCTGCTGCGGTTTTTCAAGGGGCTGACGCAGGAGCAGACCGCCCGCATTTTGGGCGTCTCTCAGGTGCAGGTGTCGCGTCTGGAGCGCCGCAGTCTCCAAAAACTGCGGGAATGGCTCAGTGAATAGGAAAAGCGCTGCCACGGCAGCGCTTTTTTACGTCTGTCGGGACAATGCGCCATCGACAGCGGGCGTGTCCGCGCCATAGCGCTGCTTTTCGTACTCCAGCGGGAGGAATTCCGTCATGGTGGTGCGGTAGCGCTTGGGGAGGAAGGTGTTCTGGCAGCGGGGATTTTCCCGCTCACGGATGGCGATGGTCTCGTAAAACCGCTTCCACAGTGCCCGAAAGTGGAGTTCCTCGCCCTCCGGCAGCGTGGGACGGAAGGCATCCACCGTCATCAGCCGCGACCGGCCATTGGTGTAGAACAGCAGCTCGTGGTGGGTGCGGTCGAAGATGAAGAAGGATTCGTGGCCGTAGCGGCCGCAGAAGTGGCCTCGCAGCAGCGGCAGCACCCGATTTTTCGGCTCGATCTCCGCACCCAGCACACCGCCGTAGTCGGAAAAACGGACGAAACCACGCAGCTTTTCCAGCTCACCATTCAGATGGCGGACGGCCTGATAGACGGGGTGGCAGACGGGGTCGGACAGATCCCGCAGAAAACCGGCGCCCTCCGCCAGCAGCTTGCGGATGAGGGCGTAGAGATGCAGCTCCTTCTGCTCCATGCAGGTCAAAAAGCCGTGCTGCACCAGCGTCAGCGCCTTGGGCGAACGCTGGCGGATACCGGCGCGCACCCGCTGGCTGCGGTCGTCGCGGGTGACGACGGAGCGTATTTCGTAGAGGGACAGCGGCTCGTCCTCGCAGCAGAAATCCAGCGGCTGTTCCTTGAACACATAGCTCTCGTACACGCAGCAGAAGAACCCCTCCAGCGTGCCGTCGTATTGATAGATCACGTCGCTCATACCACTATCCCACCTGATCGAACAGCGAAAGCTGCTCCATTTCGCTCTGGGGCAGCAGACCCCGCTCGATGCGTTCCAGCTGCAGCGGCAGCGTGGCAGGGGAGAACCGCAGTCCCTGCCGCAGCCGGCCACCGCAGGTGATGAAATACTGGGCGCGCTTGATGACCACGCCCAGCTTGCTCAGATCGTCGAACCGCAGCGTACCGCACCGCCGCGCCGACACGATGCGGCGGGCGCTGACGGGGCCGATGCCCGGGACGCGCAGCAGCGTCTCCATATCCGCCGTCATCAGCTCCACCGGAAAGTGTTCGGGATGGTGCAGCGCCCAGCAGCATTTGGGATCCAGCCGCGGGTCGAAATTGGGGTGTTCCGCGTCCAGCAGCTCCGATGCCTGAAAGCCGTAAAACCGCAGCAGCCAGTCCGCCTGATAGAGACGATGCTCCCGCAGCAGCGGCGGCTTGGTGTCCAGAGAGGGGAGGAGGCTGTTTTCCACCACCGGCACATAGGCGGAATAGAACACTCGTTTCAGCCGGTATTTTTGATAGAGGGATTCCGTCAGCCGGAGGATATGGCGGTCGGAATCGTCGGTAGCGCCTACGATGAGCTGGGTGCTCTGCCCCGCAGGGGCGAACACCGGCGCGTGCTTGTATTTGGCCAGCTCCGCCTTGCTCTGGGCGGCGCCGTCCCGAATGAGCCCCATGGGGCGGAGGATGGCCTCCTTCGTCTTGTCCGGCGCCAGCGTCTGCAAGCCCTGCCCACTGGGCAGCTCGATGTTGACGCTGAGCCGGTCGGCCAGCAGCCCTAATTGACGCACCAGTTCCGGCGCAGCGCCGGGGATGGCCTTTGCGTGGATGTAGACGTTGAAGCGGTATTCCTCCCGCAGTATCCGCAGTGCCGCGATCATCTGTTCCATGGTGTAGTCGGGACTGCGAAGCACGCCGCTGGACAGGAACAGCCCTTCGATATAGTTTCGCCGGTAGAAGCCCATCGTCAGTTCCGCCAGTTCACGGGGCGTGAAGGATGCCCGCCGTGTGTCGTTGCTGCGGCGGTTGACGCAGTACTTGCAGTCGTAGACGCAGGCGTTGCTCAGCAGCACCTTCAGCAGCGTGATGCACCGTCCGTCGGCGGAAAAGCTGTGACAGCAGCCGGCGATGGACGAGGACGTGTTGCCGATCATGCCGGCGCGTGCGCCCCGCTTGACACCGCTGGAGGTGCAGGCCGCGTCGTACTTGGCGGCGTCGGAGAGGATGGTCAGCTTATCCAGCAGCTCCATGGCAGTTACGCCGCGCGGCGACGGCGGGACGCGGGACGATCGATGGACTCGATGAGCCGCAGTACGTTGGCGGCGATGGAGCCTGCGCCGAGGATGGTGATGATGAAGCCGAAAGTCGTCATGGTGATGTCCTCCTTCAGTAAAACTCTTGTTCTATTTGCATTATAAATCGAACGGCGGTTCTTGTCAAGAGGAATCGAACAAATTTTTCAAACTTTTTGCAAAGATAGTTGACCGCAGGGGAATTATGTATTAAAATAAGGTAAAACAGTGGAAAAGAGAGGCACCCTATGACGGACTTGGAACGGCGCTTTGTGGCGGCGCGGCGCGCTGCCATCGCGATTGACTATCAACATCTGAACCCCCGCCAGCAGGAGGGCGTGCTGGCCACGGAGGGGCCGCTGCTGCTGCTGGCAGGTGCCGGCAGCGGCAAGACCACGGTGCTCATCCACCGCGTAGCCAATCTGCTGCGGTATGGCCGCGGCAGCGACTGCGACGAGCTGCCCATCCCCGTCAGCGAGGACGAGGTGGCCTTTTTGGAGCAGTACGTCCAGTCGCCGGACGAATCCCAGCGGTCGCTGGTGGAGTACCTCTGCGCCGTGGAGCCGGCCCGTCCGTGGGAGGTGC
>CAZTHY010000085.1:0-5493 GCA_964613205.1 uncultured Oscillospiraceae bacterium | reverse complement strand
ACCGCACCTGTCATTCCGAGCCGGTGCGCACACCGGCGTGGGAATCCGCATCCCCATAGGCAGGGTGTAATGCACGGTGCGGCAAAGGGAGAACGGATTGCCGCGCCAGTGACATCGGTCACTGGTTCGCAATGACATATTTGGAGGTCTTTCCTCTCACCCAAACCTTTTGTTCGCGGGAATGCCTGCGCACGGGTCGATGTGGGCATCGACCCCTACGAAAGAAGCACGGTTTTCCTGCAAACCAAAAAGGGAGGGGTAGAACCCCTCCCTTACGCAATGGCCGCGATTGCCCGCAGCGCTGCGGCTATGTCCTCCTCGGTGGTGCTCCAGCCGATGGAGAAGCGGACGGTGCCTTGGGGGAAGGTGTTCAGCGTTTTGTGGGCGGAGGGGGCGCAGTGGAGGCCGCAGCGGGTCAGGATGTGGTACTCCGACTCCAGCGCGAAGGCGGCTTCCGCGTTGTCCCGCCGGAGGAAATCCACGGAGACGACGCCTACCCGCCGCTCCAAGTCCCGCGTACCCACCAGCCGGACGTGGGGAATGGTGTCCAGACCGTCCAAAAACCGGCGGCACAGCGCCATCTCATGGGTACGGAGGGCATCCACGCCGGTTTCCTCGATGAACCGCAGCGCTGCCTCCCAGCCGTAGTACCCCGGGACGTTAGCGGTGCCGGACTCGAACCGGTCGGGGAGGTAGGGGGGCAGGTACTCGCTGTCGGAGGCGCTGCCGGTGCCGCCGGCCACCAGCGGCGTGATTCGCTGCGCCAGCTCGTCCCGCAGCAGCAGCGCACCGACACCGCCGGGCCCCAGCAGCCCCTTGTGGGCGGGTACCGCCAGCGCCGAAAGCCCCAGCGCATCGAAATCCAGCGGGAAATGCCCCGCCGTCTGCGCCCCGTCCAGCAGGAAGGGGATATTTCGCTCTTTACAGATACGCCCCACCGCCGCTGCGTCCTGCACCGTACCGCAGACGTTGGAGCCGTGTGCCATCACCACTAATTTCGTGTTCTCCCGCAGCAGGGCGGGCAGCGCGTTCACGTCGGCAAAGCCCTCACTGTCGCAGGGCAGGCGGTCGAAGGTCACCCCCTCCAGCCGCAGCAGGGGACGCATGACGGCGTTGTGCTCCATGCTGCTGACGACGCAGTGGTCGCCCGCCCGCAGCAGACCGGAGATCACCGTGTTCAGCGCCATGGTGGCACCGGCGGTGAGGATGACGTGGGTGGGCGGCTCGGGGAACCGGAACAGATTGGCCAGCCGCTGCCGCAGCGACAGCGTGGTCAGCCCCGCCTCCTGCGCCGCCGTGTAGACGGAGCGGTTGATGTTCGCCCCTACGCAGTCCAGATAGTACTTCATGGCGTCGCTGACGCCCTGCGGCTTGGGAAAGGACGTGGCGGCGTTATCCAGATAGATGGCGTTCATAGCGTTCCTCCTACATTATATTATAGTAAGCATACCACGGCGGGGCAGAAATGTCACGATGAACCTGAAAAACTTTTTGCCCATCTGCAAAAATGTTGACATTTTTCGGCGGCGGGCATATAATGATACCGCTATTTGCAAGCGAGAATAACGCAAAGGAGTAGAGTAATGAAAAAAGTAAGTTGGATCGTCGTCATCGCCGGTGCGGTGGTGGGTCTGGCGGCTGTGGCGCTGACCATGCTGGGCAATCCGGCCAACATGGGCTTCTGCATCGCCTGCTTCCTCCGCGATATCACCGGTGCCGTGGGTATGCACGGTGCGGCCAAGGTGCAGTACGTCCGCCCCGAGATCATCGGTCTGGTGCTGGGCGCGTTTGTCATGTCCGTGGCCACCAAGGAGTTCCGCGCCAAGGCCGGCTCCGCCCCCGCTACCCGTTTTGTGCTGGGTGCTTTCGTCATGATCGGCGCGCTGGCATTTTTGGGCTGCCCCCTGCGTATGGTACTGCGTATGGGCGGCGGCGACCTGAACGCCGTCGTGGGTCTGGTGGGCTTCACCATCGGCATTATCATCGGCGTGCAGTTCCTGAAGAACGGCTTCTCCCTCAAGCGTGCCTACCCCGTGGGCAACGGTGAGGGTGGCATCCTGCCCATCGTCATGGCCGGACTGCTGATCCTGTTCATCGCCGTCCCCACGCTGTTCAAGTTCAGCGAGGAGGGCCCCGGCTCCAAGCACGCTCCCATGCTGGCGGCGCTGCTTATCGCCGTGGTGGTGGGCGCTTTGGCACAGCGCGCCCGTCTGTGCATGGTGGGCGGCATCCGTGACGCCATCCTGTTCAAGGATTTCAAGCTGCTGTACGGCTTCGTGGCCATCTTCGTGGTGGTGCTGGTGGGCAATCTCATCAACGGCAGCTTCAAGCTGGGCTTCGACCTGCAGCCCATCGCCCACAGCAGCCAGCTCTGGAACGTGCTGGGCATGGTGCTGGTGGGCTGGGGCAGCGTGCTGCTGGGCGGCTGCCCCCTGCGTCAGCTCATTCTGGCCGGTGAGGGCAACGGCGACAGCGCCGTCACCGTGTTCGGCATGATCGTCGGTGCGGCCTTTGCCCACAACTTCGGTCTGGCCGGCAACGCCGATGCGCTGAACGAGGCCGGCGAGATCGTGGTGGGCGGCATCTCCACCCACGGCAAGGTGGCCGTGTGCATCGGTCTCGTGGTGGTGCTGGCCGTGTCCCTGTGGAACCTGCCCAAGAAGGCAGCCGCTAACGCGGCGGCCAAGTAAAAGGAGGACAATATGGTCGTTGACGCGAGAGGTTATTCCTGCCCCATGCCGGTGGTCATGGTGCAGAAGGCGGTGAAGAGCGACAGCCCCGCCGCGCTGGAGGTGCTGGTAGACAACCAGTGCTCCGTGGAGAACGTCACCCGTTTCGGCGAGAACGCGGGCTACACCGTGTCCGTGGCTCCCGAGGGGCAGGACTTCCGCCTGTCCCTGAGCAAGTGAACCGGTACATCGCCACGTTTCACACCCACCTGTCGGCGCTGCTGACGTGCAATGCGCTGACGGCCGCGGGTGCGGCAGCACGGATGATGCCGGTACCGCGGCGCCTGAGTGCGTCCTGCGGCACCTGCGTCAGCTACGAGTCGGCGGAGCCGCTGCTGGACGCCATGGACACCGACGTGGAGTGGGTCTATCGGGTGGAGGAGAGCGGCGACACGCTGCTGCTGGAAAACGAGTAAAAGAGACGCCTGCGGGCGTCTCTTTTCTATTTGTTCTCGGCTCCCTCTGAGAGGCACCCCAGTGCGCACACTGGGGCGTGCGGGAGCAAAGCGGAGCTGAGCTGGCGCGGCGCAGCCGCGACTGAGGGAGAGACTGCTCCGCTGAAATTCTCGCAAACCGCTTTCTCCACCAAAAATTACCAACTCGCCGCCATACTATGCAAATTGCATATTGTGCGTTTTCGCAACATTTTCACCGGAAAAGTTATCAAAAGTCACGAAATTCGGCGGGGGGGGGGTAACTTTTGCTAAAAGTATTGCGGTAAAAACCGGCGGGGTCTATAATAACAGCGTATATTTTAGCGGGATATAAACGGCACCGCCGCGCCCCGCGGGAAAGTGAGGTCACAACATGAGAGGGAGACGAGTCATCAGCCTGCTCCTGTCGCTGGTCATGGCGCTAAGCCTGTGCAGCGGCGTGTGGGCGGAGAATGAGCAGCAAGGCGGAGGACAGCAGGACAACAGATTTTCCATCACTGTCGGCGGAAAGAAGATGTACTTCTTTACCGATAAGAATGGAGGAAATCTGTCCTGCAACGGAAAAATAAGTGAGATAACGGTAGGCCAAAATAACGAGATTCCTGCAATTAAGTACGAGCCGGTAGGCAGTAACAGACATCTGCATTTGGCATTTGAGTACGATGGGAGCTTCACAAACCCCAGCAGCTTAATTACGGTAAATGAACCAAGCCAAGAAAGAGCAAGTGTTACCTATGTAAATGAGGCAGACACCGGTTATTATCTGTTTGACGTGGTCACGAAAAAAGACCTCGGAAACGGTGAGGGCAACGATTTTGTGGATATGACGTTCCACAATGGGGGGAGCAACTACTCCTTCTCCCTTGTGTTTGGCAGAGATAACGACCAGCAGGGCAGCGAGGGCGGCAACCAGTTCGCGGGTGTGAGTGAAGCGCTGAAAAATGCGCCGGACGATGCAAAAGCCTATGGCACGAAATACTTGAACAACGACACCGGTCGTTTGAATTGCCAAAATTCTGATGGCGGCGGCATCCTTGTTAAAGACAGCTACACCGATACAGAGAAAGAAGCCATCAAGAGCGCAGTCAGGGCGTTCCGCGCATTCAGAGACGGCCAGCATGACAACACATTGAACGCGCTGGGCGAAATGGGGGATATCGACTTTGATGGAAAGGGCTGGAGCGACTGCTTCGGCCACTACCTGGCGGAACTGGCCAGCCGTGTTGGTATCAGCCTGTGGAGCGATGATGTCCAAGACGGCGTAGTAGCAAATGTCGGCAATTATACCGTCACGTTCTACACCAACGGCGATTATGGCGTATTTTCGCTGGACACCGCTGCAAAAGTGAGCGTAGACAACGGCAAGTACACCATGTCGTGGGACTATGAGCAGCTTTTCTTTAAGGTGGCTTGCAGCGATGAAAACGAAAGCAGACCCGCTTTGAGCTACAACAATGACACCGTCCAAAGCATATATCATGAGGGCGACCGGATGGAGGACGGCAAAAAGGTCTACATCTATCGCGTTCAGCTGAAGCGTCCGAACCAAGAGTGCGAAGTCGAGTTCACCATCGGCAACGGGGAAAGCGCACCCAAGTTCACCGTGAAGTTTGTTGACCCCAATCCGTGGAACCCCAACGACGCATTCAAAGCTGCGAATGCCCCTGCGTATGTACAAGAGCTGTATAAATTGGGTTACAGGACGCCGGCCTACAGCACCAACTTCCATTTGGAACTCCCTTGGCAGCTGCACGGCACAGATAATCCCTCCGCTGATGGACACTGGGACTACAAATGGAGCCTTGATGAAGCTACCGGCATTGTTACCATTGAGCTGAACACCGACCATGAGGAATGCTGGAAGAACTGCGTGGAAAACAACACCGATATATTTACTGACGGTGTGTACTTCCACTATTGGGTAGGCGGAAGCGACACCCGCACCAACCCCATGGAGTACGGTGCCCACAATGGTGGT
Source organism: uncultured Oscillospiraceae bacterium (assembly GCA_964613205.1). Taxonomy (GTDB): domain Bacteria; phylum Bacillota; class Clostridia; order Oscillospirales; family Oscillospiraceae; genus Vescimonas. The sequence goes on along the minus strand of CAZTHY010000085.1, from coordinate 352 downwards.
TACTTTGCGCCGGCAGACGAACCCACGGAAGTGAATCTCGACAACCTTATTCTGACTGGTGACTACGAGATCAGCAATGGCTGGCAGTTGGCCACCGTCAACAAGCGCAGCACTACCAGCACCGTACTGACGTTCAACGCGGGCACCCTCTGCTACTTCGAAGGCTTTGCTATGAGCGACAATGAAGATAACAACCGGAAACCGATGAGCAGCGCCGAGTACAAGTACATCGTGCAAATCAACGTGGTGACCGACAAGACGAAGGCCGTCAAGCTGGAAACCGAGGAGTCGCAGAACGTGCCGAAAGACCGCGTGACCTCCTTCGCTACTGTCGGCGGTGTTGACGGCAATA
>CAZTHY010000084.1:0-5571 GCA_964613205.1 uncultured Oscillospiraceae bacterium | reverse complement strand
CCTACACACCCGAAAGGAGGGCTTTTCTTGCTGACATTTTTGGAACGGCGGTATTGCCGGCAGCATTTGAACTGCGTGCGCCATATCACGCTGGATCCCAAGGGGCGGGGCGTGGTGCGCGTCCATCTGCTGCCGCCCCGTGAGGACGGGGAGGACGCGCCCTTTCTGCTGCTGCTCAACGGCAGCAGGCTTGTGCCCATCAACGTAAGCTGGGCGATTTTGCTGGCCAACTTTATGGACAGGCTGGAGCCTTACGCCGGTCTGGAGATCACCGAGAGCGACTGGAGCAGCATGGCCGCCGGTGCCGTGGCCGCCACACGGAGGGTGTACCCCTTCCTGCCCAAGCAGGAGCTGGCGGAGGACTTGCAGACCATCATCGAAACGCTGGTGGCCATCGCCCGAGGCGAAGAACCGGCGGCGGACATCGCGCCCCTTTCGCTGGGTGAGTACGCCCAGCAGATGACGGCGCCCCACCGGATGGATCTGATGGTCAGCGCCATGAGCCGCGACGATGCCTGGCACTGCAACCAGCGCTGTCTCCACTGCTATGCGGCGGGACAGCCCCTGTCCGACACGGCGGAGCTGACCACCCAGCAGTGGAAGGACGTGCTCCACCATCTCCGTGACATCGGCGTGCCGCAGGTGACGTTCACCGGCGGCGAGCCCACGCTGCGCTCCGATTTGGTAGAGCTGGTGGACGAGGGGCAGTGGTTCGTGACGCGGCTGAACACCAACGGCCGGCTGCTGACGCCGTCGCTGTGTAAGCAGCTCTACGACGCCAGTCTGGACAGCGTGCAGGTGACGCTGTACAGCGGTGATGAAACCGTCCACAACGCGCTGGTGGGCGTGGACGGCTTTTCCGACACGGTGGCGGGCATCCGGAACGCCGTGGCGGCGGGGCTGAACGTGTCCGTCAACACGCCGCTGTGTTCGCTGAACGAGGACTACGCCGCCACGCTGCGGTTCGTCCACGGCCTTGGCGTGCGGTACGTCACCTGTTCCGGTCTCATCCCCTCCGGCAGCGCCGAGGGCGAGGCCAGCCGCGCCACCGCCCTGACACCGGACAAGCTGGCGGCGGTACTGCGGGAGGCGGTGAAGGTGACAGCGGAGCTGGAAATGGAGATGGACTTCACCAGTCCCGGGTGGCTACCGGAGAGCGTTTTCCACGAGCTGGGACTTTCGCTGGTGCCCAGCTGCGGCGCCTGCCTTTCCAACATGGCCATCGCGCCGGACGGGGAGATCATCCCCTGTCAGAGCTGGCTGTCCGCCCAGTCGCTGGGCAGCATCCTCACCGACGACTGGCAGACCGTGTGGCAAAGCCGCCGCTGCGCGGCGATTCGGGCAAAGAGCGCCAAGATGGAGCAGCTTTGCCAGCTGCGCGACAGCAACCGTCAGGAGGTGGACGCATGAAAAAGTGGATCACCCTGTTCCTCGCCCTGTGTGCCGCCGCCTGTCTCACCGTGACGGCCTGGGCGGACTACGACTATATCGACCGCTACGCCATTACCGCCCAGCCCAACGCGGACGACGGCAGCATCCGCATCACCGTGGAGCTGACGTGGACGGCGCTGGAGGAGCTGTCCTATGGACAGGAGCTGAAGATCGGCATCCCCAACGGCTCCCTCCGCGACGAGACGGCGCTGACCGACAACATCGAGCAGCTGGCCTATGACAACAGCTATATGTACGTCTACCTCGACCGCGGCTACGACGACGGCGAGACGTTTTCCTTCGCCTACTCCTGGGTGCAGGAGTATATGTACACGCTGGGCGACGACGGTTCCGTGTCCTACGACTACACCCCGGGCTGGTTTGACGAGGCCAAAATGGGCGAGATGACGCTGACCTGGTACGACCCTGAGGGCGTGGCCGGTACCGTCACCATTGAGGACACCCGCAGCGGCGACTCCGCCGTCTTTGAGGACGGTGCGGCGCAGGTAACGCAGACCGATCTGGGCTATGGCGACACCATGCACCTGACCGCCGTGTATCCCCAGTGGCCGGTGGCGCTGGACAGCCAGTACAGCGCCGGTAATGACCCCAGCGGCGACTATTTCGATGATGACTTCTACTATACCGACTATGTGGACGACTACGAGGATACGGTGGCCGAGGCCTTTATCTCGCTGGTGGTCTTTGTGCTGGTGTTCATCGTCATCGTGTGGGCGGTTTCCAGTTCCCGCCGCAGCTATCGGGGCGGCTTCGGCACACGGTATGTGTTCGTCAACCACCTGTGGTACCCCGCAGGGCCCGATGGCCGTCCCCGCCCGGGCAGCGTCGGCGTGAAGCACCGTCCCCGTCCCCCCAAGCCGCCGCGTGACAGCGGTTTTGGCGGCGGACGCCGCGGCGGTGGGTTCGGCGGCGGCGGTTTTGGCGGCGGCGGACACTGCGCCTGCGCCTCCTCCTGTGCCTGTGCCTGCGCCTGTGCCTGTGCCGGAGGCGGTCGGGCGGGCTGCTCGGCCAAGAACATCTACCGCGTCACCGTGAAACCGGAGGACGAGCAATAAGCAAAAAAAGAGAGCCGTTTGGCTCTCTTTTTTCATGCATGAAACTCACGCTTCAAAGTCGAAGATGGCTTTTTTCTCCAGATAACGGCCGAACTCCGTTTTCCACCGGTGGTGCATGGGGGAGACGTCGTAGGCGGGCAGCGCCGCCTTGTCCATGTCCAGCACGATGAGGACATCGTACCGGTTATCCCTGTCCACGCAGTTGGGGTAGATATGTACGTCGTGAACGCCGTCGATTTCCGTGGCGGCGGAGAAGATCTCCCCGATGCGCCCCAGCAGTTCACTGCGCCGGTCGTAGGCCTCCGGCGTATACTTGGCCAAAATACAGTGCTTCATGGCCACCTCACAGCCCGATATAGGGCAGCACCAGCGTCACCAGCATGACGATGGCCATCAGCAGTGCCACCACCATCGCTACCGTTCGCGTCCATTTAGGGTTCATTCCGTTTCCTCCTTCGGCACGATGCGCCGTATCATTTTTTCCACTTTCCGCCGTGGCTGCATCACCTCATGGCCGCAGCCGAGACAGCGGAGCTTGATGTCCATGCCGATCCGCAGCACCTGCCAGCGCTTGTTGCCGCAGGGATGCTCCTTTTTCAGCTCTAAAATGTCGTTTAGCTGTAAGTCCATGTCACTGCCCCTTGATGTCGTCCCAGTATTTTTTCGCCGCCTGTTCCGTCTTGTTCTCGCCGTACTCGTAGTACGTCCTGTCCCCCAGCACCTCCGGCAGATACCGCTGCTTGACGTAGTGGTGGGGATAGATGTGGGGATATTTGTAGCTGTCCGGCTTTTCCGAACCGGCGCTGTCCAGATGGACGTTCTTCAGGTGGCGGGGAATGTCGCCTACGGCGCCGCTTTGGATGTCCTCCATGGCGGCGACGATGGCGTTGTGGGCGCTGTTGGATTTAGGCGCGGTGGCCAGCAGCACGGCGGCCTCCGCCAGCGGCAGCCGCGCTTCGGGAAGGCCGATTTGCAGCGCCGCGTCCACGCAGGACTTCGTCACGGTGATGGCCAGCGGGTAGGCAAGGCCGATGTCCTCCGAGGCGATGACCAGCAGCCGCCGACAGGGGGAGAGCAGGTCGCCCGCCGTCAGCAGCCGTCCCAAATAGTACACCGCCGCGTCGGGGTCGGAGCCGCGGATGGACTTTTGCAGCGCCGAGAGCAGATCATAGTGGTCGTCGCCCTCCCGATCGTACCGCATGGCGCTGTGCTGGGAGAGCTGGGCGGCATCGTCCTTGGTGACGTACAGCACGCCGTCCTTCGGCCTGGCGGCGCGGTAGAGCAGCTCCACGGCGTTGACGGCCTTCCGCACGTCGCCGCCGCAGCCCGCCGCCACGGCAGCCGGTACGTCCGGTGCCCAGTCGAAGGGCAGGGGACTGCGCTCTTTTTCGATGTGCAGCGCCCGCTCCACGGCGGGGATGGTCTCCTCGATGGTCAGGGGCTTGAACTCAAAGACGGTGCTGCGGCTTAAAAGCGCGTTGTAGACGTAGAAATAGGGGTTCTCCGTGGTGGAGGCGATGAGGGTGATCTTGCCGTTTTCCAAAAATTCCAGCAAGCTCTGCTGCTGCTTTTTGTTGAAGTACTGGATCTCGTCCAGATACAGCAGCGCGCCGTCCGGCGCCAGCATGGTGCCCACGTCCGCCATGACGTTCTTCACGTCCTGCAACGAGGCGGTGGTGGCGTTGAGAGTGTACAGCGGCTTGCCCGCCTGCTTGGCGATGATGTTGGCCACGGTGGTCTTGCCGGTGCCGGAGGGGCCGTAGAAGATCAGGTTGGTCTCCGTGCCGTTTTCGATGAGACGGCGCAGCAGCGCCCCTTCGCCCAGCAGATGGCGCTGTCCCGCCACTTCGTCCAGCGTCTGGGGTCGTATCTCGTCTGCCAGCGGCCGCATAGCGCCACCTCCTTCCATCGCGTTACCTGCCATTATAACACCGATTGCCTTTTGACGCAACTGCTGTTATACTGTAAGGGAGAAAGATTTGGGAGGTGTCCCCTGTGAAAGAGCAAAAAGACGTGGTGGCCATCGTGGAGGGGCTGAAAGCGCTGTACCCCGATGCCCTCTGCTCGCTGCAATACGAGAAGGACTATGAGCTGCTGTTCGCCGTGCGGCTGTCCGCCCAGTGTACCGACGCGCGGGTGAATCTGGTCACGCCTGCCCTGTTTGCCCGCTACCCCACGCTGGAAGATTTTGCCAACGCCGACGTGGACGAGGTGGGGCAGTACGTCCACTCCTGCGGCTTTTGGCGGGCAAAAGCGCGGGATATGGTGGCCTGCGCCCAGATGCTGCTGGCCGACTTCGGCGGGAAAGTCCCCGCCACCATGGAGGAGCTGCTCCGTCTCCCCGGGGTGGGGCGCAAGACGGCCAATCTGATCCTGGGCGACGTCTACGGCACCGACGGCTACGTCTGCGACACCCACTGCATCCGCATCACCGGCCGGCTGGGGCTGACCGACGGCAGTAAAGACCCCCTGAAGGTGGAGCAGCAGCTGCGCCAGTGTCTCCCCGCCGAGGAAGCCAGCGATTTCTGCCACCGCATGGTACTCCACGGCCGCGCCGTCTGCACCGCGAGAAAGCCCCAGTGCGAAGCGTGCGGGGTGAGGGAGTGGTGCGACAGCGGGAGAGATTTGTAAAAGAAGCGCACACCCTCGTTGTAGGGGCGGACGACTCTGTCCGCCCGCACGGTAGAAGGACGCACCGGCGGCAGAACGGAAAAGGCTCCCCTTGTTTACAAGGGGAGCTGTCACCCGAAGGGTGACTGAGGGGATTCCTCCGGTGCGGTGCAATGATCCCTTCCGTCATTTGCTTCGCAAATGCCACCTCCCCTTTAAAAAAGGGGAGGCAAACGGGCGGACAGAGTCGTCCGCCCCTACGATGAAAATGCGGTCGTTTACCCAAAATCGCCGTATGCCGTATATTGTACGTTCACCGTGCGGCGGAATGAGGTGCAGTGGAGCGAAGCGGAACAAATACCCTTGGGGTACATCCCGCCCCTACGCACGAAATGTGCAACCCTCTGCGATAAACGAGGGCGGGGTAGAACCCCGCCACAACGAAAACGGCGGG
>CAZTHY010000083.1:0-5578 GCA_964613205.1 uncultured Oscillospiraceae bacterium | reverse complement strand
GCCCCTCCCCTACTGTTCACCTCTCCCCGAACCATTCCTCTGCCTCTTTCCGGTACAAACCGGCGGTGTGGCGGAGTTCCTCGATCTGCTCGGCGCTGACGGTGCCTTTTACGCGGGCGGGGGAGCCGTAGGCCAGCGAACCGTCGGGGATGACGGCGTTTTGCGGCACCAGCGCACCGGCGCCGATGATGCAATGGCTGCCCACCCTGGCGCCGTTGAGGACGATGGCGCCCATGCCGATAAGCGTCTCGTCCCCGATGGTGCAGCCGTGGAGGATGGCGCCGTGTCCCACGGTGACGCGGCTGCCCACCGTCAGGGGCAAGTCCGACTCCTCGTGGAGGACGCAGTTGTCCTGAATGTTGGTGTCCTCACCGATGGTGATGGCGGCGCGGTCGGCACGCAGCACCGCGCCGTAGAACACGCTGCTGCCGGCGGACAGGTGCACGTCGCCCAGCACAGTGGCGGTAGGTGCCACCAGCGCTTCGGGATGGATGACAGGCTTTTTCATGAGACGATACCTCCCTGGCTGTTTTCCCCTTTTTACCACATTCTCCGAGGAAAATCAACAGGGAGAGGAAAATTTGTGCTTACATTTTTCACCAAAATATGCTATAATCATGGTGCGGAGAAGCGTCTCCGCGTGTGTTTGTTGTTTTGGATGTGAGAACAGGAGTGTAATCATGTTTGCAGCAGGTGAACTGGTGGTATACGGCGGCGAGGGTGTCTGTCGCGTGGAGCGTATCGGCCCCTCCGGCATGACCTATGACGACGGAAACGCCCTCTATTACCACCTTGCCCCGCTCTATCGCAGCGGCACGGTGCTGACCCCCGTGACCACCGCCGTGCTGATGCGGCCGGTGATGACGAAGGACGCGGCGCTGGCGCTGATCCGCGAGCTGCCCCGCCTGCCGCTGTGCAAGCCGGAGGAACCGGGACTGCGGGCGGCCAAGGACTACTACCACCACCTCGTCCAGCGGTGCGACTGCCGCGAACTGGCGGGGCTGATCCACGCCGTATGCCGCAAGCGGCGCTGGGCGCTGCGCCACGGCAAAAAGGTAAGTCAGATGGACGAGCGGTACTTAAAACGGGCGGAGGAGCAGTTCTACGGCGAACTGGCGGCGGCGCTGGAGATGAAGCGGGAGGACGTATGTCCCTACATCCGTCAGACGTGGCCGGAGTGGCCGGAAGAGCTGCCGGAACCGGAAGAAGCATAAAAACGAGGGAGTCTGTACTGTACAGACTCCCTTTTTCGCCTATGACGAAAAGGCAAGAAATATCAAGCGCTGCCGTCTTACAGGGCGTATACTGAACAGCGGTGAAAGGAAGTGGAGCTATGTACGAATGGCAGCGGCTGATACAGGCCATGGTGGACGAGATCGACGAATGTCTCCGCCGCCACGACAGCGACGCACTGACCCTCCGCGCGCTGGCACGGCGGCTGGGCTACTCGGAGTACCACGCCACTCGAAAGTTCCGTCAGATCGCCGGTATGTCCCTGCGGGACTACCTCCATCAGCGGCGGCTGGCCTTTGCGCTGAAGGAGGTGCGGGACAGCGACAGGACGCTGCTGGACATCGCGCTGGATCACGGCTTTTCCAGCCACGAGGCGTTCACCCGCGCCTTCAAGTCCCTCTACGGCGTGACACCGGCGGCCTACCGCCGCAGCCCCCATCCGGTGGTGCTGCGCACCAAGATCCACCCCTTTGACCGCTATATTCTTGGATTAGGAGAAATTGGTATGGTCAAAAGTGAACAGGGCGTTAAGACGTATTTCGTCACCATCCCCGCCCATAAGTACCTCCATGTACGCAACTACGAGAGCAACGGCTACTGGGACTTCTGGCAGAAGCAGTCTCAGATCCCCGGCGGCGACTGCGACACCATCTGCGGCCTGCTGGACAGCATTCAGGGCAAGCTGGACGACGCTGGCGGCAGCGAGCCCGATGCCATGGCGGGGCAGATCATGGGCTACATCAACGACCCGAAGGGTCGTCTGTGCGCCTGGAATTTTCCCCGCATCGAGAGCTACGGCGTGCGGCTTCCCGCCGATTACAGCGGCGACGTTCCCGCCCCGCTGGAGCTGATGGACGTGCCGGAGGGGGAGTATGTGGTCTTTGAACACGGCCCCTTCGACTACGAGCAGGAGTGCCGCACCGTGGAGGAGAAGATCGAAGGTGCCATGGCCGCCTTTGACTACGACAGCCACGGCTGTGAGCTGGACATGACGGCAGGGCGGGTGATGTACTTCTACTTCGACCCCGGCCAGTACTTCAAGTATATCCGCCCCATCCGGCGGAAGTGAGGAAAAACGTCTCCCCTGCGGGGGAGGCGTTTTTTCGCCAAAAAAAGTGGGCGGGCAAGCTGCCCGCCCCAAGGTGAGGAGAAAAAACGTAAAGAGTAGAAAAGAACCGTTACAAAAGGGCGACGGCCAGCCACACCATGCCGCACAGCGCCGCGCCGCCCGCCGCCCACAGCCACGGCGGCAGCGAAAATCGCCGTTTGCCGCCCTGTCCACGGGCGTAGCTGCGGGCGATCCGCACCGCCTGTTCCACCAGTTGGCGGGAGGTGACACCGCCGCCGTCGGTGGGCAGGATGAAGATGGCCTGCTCAAAGATGTGGGGATCGGGTGAGTCCACCACGATGACCCGTCGGGAAACGCCTTTAACCAAGTGTGTGCCCTCCTTGCCGTACCGGCGCTGTGGTTTACGAGGATAGTATCACCGCAACCGCCGCCGGTTATACGGCGGACGGCCAAATTTTCTTCACACTCTGGTCTTGCCGCCGCACCGCTCCACCTTGGCGGCGATGACGGCGCAGTCGTCCCCGCCGCCGCAGCGCAGTTGGGCTTCCCGCAGAATTTCGCCGGTGAGGGCGCGGGGTGACGCGCCCTCCCAGCCGGCCAGCAGGTCTTGCAGCCACTCGTCCCCCTCCGCCGTCACGCCGTCGGACACCAGCACCAGCCAGCAGCCCGCCGTCAGCGCCGCCTGCTTCGGCGGTGTGTCGCATCTGTCCCCCTCCAACCCCGCCGGCAGCGTGTCCGCCGCCAGCACCGTCACCGCGCCGCCCTTTTTGAGATACGTCGGCGGTGCGCCGTACTTGTACAGCGTGGCCGTCCCCGTTACGCCGTCGATGCAGACCAGGTCGATGGTGGTGAAACCGCCGCCGCTTTGACACCGCAGTGTCAGGGCGGTATTCAGCGTTTTCAGGGCGGGAAGGGGATCGATGCCCGCCGTCAGGAATTGCCGCAGCAGCCGCGCCGTCATGGCGCTCTCGCCGTGGGCACCCTCGCCGCTGCCCATGCCGTCGGACAGCAGCAGGTACGTCCGCTCCCCTACGGCGAAGCAGGCGGTGGTGTCGCCGCACACCGTCTCCCCCGCGCGGGGCTTCGTCTCGCCGTAGACGCGGCAGACGTAGCGGCTGGTGCTGTCCGTCCGCTTCACCGGCGACAGCGCCTGTGACACCTGCCGGTACTGCTCCCGCGCCAGCCGGTAGGCGGCATCCAGTCGGGCGTGACCGGCGCGGCGGAGAAGATAGTCCCGTGTCTGCCCCTCCAACGCCGCCAGCAGCCGCCCGAACCGGACACAGCGGGCGGCGAAGTAGGGTGGAAAGTCCTCCGCCAGCGGCCTGCCCCGATGGAGGAGGGCGGGACAGGCGTCGTTGAAGGCGTTGTAGGTGTCGCTGTAATGGCTCTGCCAGCAGTCCATCCGCAGTGGGCAGTCGCGGCACACCTGCTCCGCCGCCCGATCGAACAGCACCGCCGGATTTTCGGGGCGAAAGAGGGGCGGCGTCTGGGGCAGACTGTCGTACACCGCCTGAAAGGCCGCCGCCGGAGCGCTCTCCGGCCCCGGCTCCTCCGGCGCTTCCGTCTCCCGCATAAGCAGCCATGCGGCGCAGCCCGCCGCCAGCTCACCGACCAGCGGCAGCAGCATCGTCTCCCCTGTCAGCCATGCGCCCCACAGTCCGCAGACGCAGAAACCGCCGGCGGCCAGCGCCTTCCCCCTCTCCCGCAGCAGTCCCCCGCCGACACAGGCCGCCGCCAGCACGGCGGCGGTGTCCACCTCCCCGCCGCCGCACAGGTCGATGGTCAGTCCCGCCAGCGCGCCCAGCGCCATCTGCTCCGCCAGTGGTCGTCCTCTGCCGAATACCAGCGCCAATGCGCCGCCTGCCGCCACCGCCGGAGAAAAGTCGCCTACCGCCACGGTGCTGACGGCGCCGCACCCGCCCAGCAGCAGGCAGAACAGCCCCTCCTGATGCCGCTCGTCCTTCTGCCACAGCGCGGCGCAGCCGTACAGCAGCGCCAGCGACGCGCCCAGCAGCGCCCACTGATGGCCGCTGCGCCCGCAGAGATAGGGGAACTGCACCAGCGCGGTGCAGCCCACCGCTGCCAGCGGCCGAAACCACGTCCGCTGCCACAATCGGCTGGTGCAGAACGCCGTACCGGCACAGAAGATGAGGATGGCCGCCGCGCCGTGGCGCAGTCCCGCCTGAAAATCGAGAAACGCCAGTGCGCCTACGATGGCACCCGCCACCGTCGTCAGCCCGCGCCAGCCGCCTCCTGCGGCGGACACCGCCGCCAGCGCCCAGGGGGCGAATTTCCCCGCCGGTGCGGCAGCCGTCAGCAGAAACGCCCCTGCCGCCGGTGCCATATACGCCAAGGGCATCGCGGCGGAAAATCGCGCCACCCTCCGCAGCAGTCCCTCCATGGCCTGTCCCCCTTTCGGTCGATTTTTCCCCATTGTACGCTGCCAAAGGCGCAAAGCCTGTCGGGAAATGGCGGGGCGGGATTTCCGCGGAAAAATCTGGTGGTCACGCCGGTCTTGTCTTTTTTCCACCTTTTTGGTAGAATAGGCGGGAAAAGAGCATTTTTCGGGAGGTACGCCATGAAAAAGATCGTCCCTTTGCTGCTGGCAGCGTGTGTGCTGCTGCTGACCGCCTGTTCCTCCGCCCCCGATGACGCGCCGGACAAGGGCACCGTCCAGCCCGGGTTCGACAGCGCCGTAGGCGGCGACATTCAGCCTGCCGAAAACGAGGGCGACACGGCAGACGACGAAAACGCGGCGGGCAGTGTCAACGGCGGCGTGTACACCAGCGCCTTCGCCGGTATGGGCTGTGCGCTGGACGATAGCTGGACGTTTTATACCGACGAGCAGATCGCCCAGCTCAACGGCCTTCTCACCTCCCAGAGCAGCAGCGAGGACGTGAAAACGCGGCTGGAGAGTACCAGCGGCGTCTACGATATGTACGCCGCCTCCACCGATGGGCTGCTGACCATCAACGTGGCGTATCAGAATCTGGGGCTGCTGGGCAGCGACGTGACGGCGCAGGAGTATGCGGAGCTTTCGTCGCAGCAGCTCCCCGACGCGCTGACCTCCTACGGCTTCACCGACGTGGAGGCCGCCGTCACCTCCGGCGATTTCGCCGGCCACACCGCCTGTCCCGCCGTGGCCATCACCGCCAAGCTGGGCGACACCACCCTCTACGAGCGGATGTACTGCGTAAAAACCGGCAGCTACCTCTACTGCGTCACCCTGTCCAGCTTCACCGAGGACGTAACCGCAGACATGGCGGAGTTGTTTTA
>CAZTHY010000082.1:0-5619 GCA_964613205.1 uncultured Oscillospiraceae bacterium | reverse complement strand
GAGGACGGCAAGCTGATCTGGAAGTGCCCCCAGTGCGGCAACACCGATCAGGACACCATGAACGTGGCACGGCGCACCTGCGGCTACATCGGTACCCAGTACTGGAATCAGGGGCGGACGCAGGAGATCAAGGATCGGGTGCTCCACCTGTAAAAGCAAACGCAAAAAGGCGGGCAAAACGCCCGCCTTTTTCTCCCCTTTTAATGGTTTTCTAATGTCAACGTGGTATTTTTCTCATCACAGGAGGTCGTTTCCATGTATTACGGCGAACTGAAAAAGTGCGACATTGCCAACGGCATCGGCGTGCGGGTGACGCTGTTCGTCTCCGGCTGCACCAACCGCTGTCCCGACTGCTTCCAGCCCCAGACCTGGGCCTTCGACTACGGCCACCCCTTCACCGAGGACACGAAGCGGGAGATCTTCGACGAGCTGGAAAAGCCCTTCGTAGCGGGGTTGACGGTGCTGGGCGGTGAGCCCTTCGAGCCGGAGAACCAGCGGGACTTGCTGCCGCTGCTGCGGGAAATACGGGAACGCTACCCCCAAAAGACCGTATGGTGCTTTACCGGCTTTCGGCTGGACGATGAGCTGCTGCAAGAGGGCAGCCATCCCCGCTGCGAGGTGACGGACGCGGTGCTGGATTGTATCGACATACTGGTGGACGGCCGGTTTATGAAGGAATTGAAGGACATCTCCCTCCAATTCCGCGGCAGCCGCAACCAGCGCGTCATCGACATGAACGAGACACGGCGGACGGGACAGGTCACTATATGGAGCCAACTGAGAAAGTGAGGTTTCCCACATGAAAAAGGTATGTATCTCCCTGCTGGCTGCGCTGCTGGCGCTGGCGCTTATGGGCTGCACCCCCTCTACCATTCAAAGCGATGACGGCTCCACCGTCTCCAACGGCTACCAGCAGGGCGGCAGCACGGTGGTGATGCGGGACGGCTTTACCAACATCGACATCCAGTGGCTGTCCGGCTCCGTCACCGTGGAGCTGTTCGACGGCGCGGATCCGGAGCTGTCGGAAACGCTGTCCGGCGGCGGCACCGTGGAAAATCCCATGGAGTGGCGCGTCCACGAGAGTACGCTGACCATCCGCCAGCAGTCCTCCCTGTTCTCCGCCGGCGAGTCGAAAGACCTGACGGTGAAGCTGCCCCGCTCGCTGGTACTGCGGGAGCTGGACGTGGAGACCACCTCTGCCGCCATTTCCGTGGCGCTGAGCAGCGACTTTCCGCTGGCCGACGTGGAGATCGAGACGCTGAGCGGCGCGGTGTCACTGAATGGCGTGACGGCAAATGACGTGTCCCTCTCCACCAACAGCGGCAACGTCTCCGGTGACGTGTCCGCCGCAGAGCTGGACATGGACACCACCTCCGGCCTGTTCGCCCTGACGCTGAACGGTCTGCCCGCGGAGGTGGACGGCGAGAGCGTCAGCGGCGGCTTCGACCTGACGCTTTCCGAAAGCGCCGTCCCCGCCGCACCGCTGCTGCTTCAATTCCGCACCACCAGCGGCGCGCTGCAATGCGACGTGCCCTATACCCTCGTCCCCGACGACGGCCAGTGGGAGTTCCACACCACCAGCGGCAGCGTGACCATCTCCGCATCATGATACGAAAAAACTCCGTATGGCACGGCCATACGGAGTTTTTTGTGGGTAGATTACCGGAAGATCTCGCCGACGGTGGGGCTGCCGGCAGCCTGAGCTTCGTCGGTGTCGATGTGCATGGTGGTGGCACCGTCCTTGTTGACGCGGACGACCACATCGTCGAAGATCAGTTTACGGCCTTCGCCGCCGCAGGCCACACGGATGATGTCCTTGTCCTTGATGCCCAGCTCCGCCGCATCCTTCTCCAGAATGTGCAGGTGACGCTTGGCCACGATGACACCCTCGGTCAGATCCACTTCACCCTTGGGGCCGATCAGCTTGCAGGCGCCGCTGCCCTTCACGTCGCCGCTTTCACGCACAGGCGCGTCGATGCCCAGCGTGCGGGCGTCGGTAGCGGAGATCTCCACCTGATCCGCCTTGCGGGTGGGGCCCAGGATGGACACGTTGGCCATTTCCTTCTTGGGGCCAACGATGGTCAGACGCTCGTTGCAGGCGTACTGGCCGGGATAGGACAGCGCCTTGCGGAAGGTCAGCTCGTAGCCGGCGCCGAACAGCTTCTCCACCGTCTCCTGCGTCAGGTGGATGTGACGGGCAGAGGTCTCGATCATAAAGCTCATAGTGATTTCTCCTTTTGTATATCGCAAGATTTATAAAAAGCTCAGTTAAACTGGTCTTTCATAGGGTACAGCTCGTCCTCGGTGATGCGCACCAGCTCCTCCACCTCGTCGATGACGAAGTGATCCTTGGCCACGGCGTTGATCTCACCGGTGACGCGGATATATTCGCCCCGCTTGAAGGTGGCCGCCTCCCGCGCCAATTCCTCGTTGTTTTTAAGGCGGATGGCAAGGCCGAAGCCGGTATCGCCGTCGCCGGTGGTGGTAACGCGCCACCAGGGGAAGCAGACGGTGACGCGGCGGCCGTTATACCGCCCCTGTCCGCCGTGGGTATACTCGCTGTGTACCTGCTCGAAGGTGCGGGGCACCATCTCGCCGTCGGGCATGAGGAAGTACATGGTGCCGTACATCCGTCCCCGCCGCTTGATCATGTTGTTGCGGCGGCTGACGATCATGGCCAGCATCAGCACCATCAGCAGCACGCCGGACATTCCGCCGCCCATGATGAGGCACCAGATCAGCGCAATAACGCCGGTGACGAAGATGACCTTGTTGATAAAGTCCAGTCCGGTCCACATATCCTTCAGCTTATCCATGGGCAGTCTCCTTTTCACGCTCTCAATGTTCCTTATCTTACCACACACCGCTCTTTTATGCAAGTACGCAACGGCGAAATTCCCCCTTGTATTCGCCGGAATTTTTGGTATAATCAAGTCAGATGAAACGAAGTCATTCGATTTGCTTTTCTAATAGGAGGTTTTCCCATGTCCGTCAAGCTGGAGCTGTACCGTGTGTTCAAGGAGGTCGCCGAGGTAGGCAACATCACCGCCGCCGCGCAGACGCTGTATATCTCTCAGTCCGCCGTCAGCCAGTCCATCAAGCAGCTGGAGCAGGACTTGCAGACACGGCTTTTCGCCCGCAACTCCCGCGGTGTCACCCTCACCGCCGAGGGGCAGATGCTCTATGAGTACGTCCGCAGCGCCATGGGACTGCTGGAAACCGGCGAGGAGAAGCTGTCCCAGACCCGTGAGCTGCAAATGGGCAAGCTGACCATCGGCGCCAGCGACACCGTCACCAGCCAGTTTTTGCTGCCCTATTTGGACTCCTTCCACCAGCGCCACCCCGCTATCCATATTCAGATCGTCTCTGGCCGCAGCCACAAGGTGCTGGGTCTGCTGCGCTCCGGCAAGGTGGACATCGCCTTTGCCAGCACGCCGTCGGACACGTCGGGACTGGACATCTGCCCCTGCTTCGCCACCCATTCCGTGTTCGTGGCAGGCGCGCATTACCCCTGCGACTTCGACCACGTCTACTCCCTGCAGGAGATCGCCGCTTTCCCTCTCATCCTGCTGGAACGCAAGGCCTCCAGCCGCCTGTATCTGGAGCGGTACTTCCTGCAAAACGGTCTGCGGCTGGATCCGGAGATCGAGCTGGGCGCGCGGAGCTTGCTGGTGGATCTGGCGGCCATCGGCTTCGGTGTGGCAGGCGTGACGGAGGAATTTGTCCGCCGCGAACTGGACAGTGGGCGGCTGAAGAAGCTGAAAACCGACTTTGAGATACCGCCCCGCAGCGTGGATATGTGCCTTTTGAACGACGTGCCCCAGTCCGCCGCCGCGGAACGGTTCACCTCCTTCGTAAAGGACAGCTTATTGAAGCAATAACCGTTACCGTTTGTTCCGGTAAATCCCACAAAAACCTTGGAAAAGCGCCGGAATAGTTCTCTCTTTTTCCCTGTCGCTTTTCCGGAAAAAATAGAGTATCATAGTACCATCAAAACGAGAGAAAGAATTTCTATTTCATACTTACGGAGAGGAAGTGGTGACAATGCAGCAGCTTAAGGATCGCATTCTGAAAGAGGGTCGTGTTCTGCCCGGAAACATCATCAAGGTGGACGGTTTTCTCAACCATCGGGTGGATACCGCACTGATGAGCGACATCGCCGATGAATTTGCCAAGTACTTCGACACGAAGGACATCACCATGGTGCTGACGGCGGAGGCCAGCGGTATCGCTCTGGCCACTGTCTGCGCCCAGCGGTACGGCGTGCCTATGGTCTTTGCCAAGAAGGCCAAGAGCGACAACATCGAGGGCGGCCTGTACCAGAGTGAGATCTTTTCCTATACCTATAAAAAGAAGGTCACCCTGCTGGTCAGTCAGGACTGGATCACCAGCAGCGACCGTGTGCTGATCGTTGACGACTTCATGGCCAAGGGCTACGCCATGCGTGGTCTGATCGACATCGTGAACAAGGCCGGCGCCACTCTGGTGGGCATCGGCGTGGCGGTGGAGAAGGGCTTCCAGGACGGCGGCGACAGTCTGCGCCGCGACGGGTATCCCATCAAGTCGCTGGCGATCATTGATGAGGCAGACGCTAACGGAACGATCCGTTTCCGTGAGGAGGACTAACTATGTACGATTACAAAAACAACGTAAGACCCGACACTATGGAGCGCATCACCACCAAGGCGCAGGCGGAAGCCTTTATCGCCCAGCAGGTGGAGGCCGTCCGTGAGCAGGTAGGCGACAAGAAGGTACTGCTGGCGCTCAGCGGCGGCGTGGATTCCTCCGTGGTGGCCGCTCTGCTCATCCGTGCCATCGGCAAGCAGCTCACCTGTGTCCACGTCAACCACGGTCTGCTGCGCAAGGGCGAGCCGGAGCAGGTGGTGAAGGTGTTCCGCGACGAGATGGACGCCAACCTCATCTACGTGGACGCCGTGGATCGCTTCCTGGACAAGCTGGCCGGTGTGGCCGACCCCGAGCAGAAGCGCAAGATCATCGGCAGCGAGTTCATCGAGGTCTTTAACGACGAGGCCAAGAAGCTGACGGACATCGACTTTTTGGCGCAGGGCACCATCTACCCCGACATTTTGGAGTCTCAGGGCGTCAAGGCGCACCACAACGTGGGCGGCCTGCCCGAGGGCGTCAAGTTCGAGCTGGTGGAGCCGGTGAAGCTGCTGTTCAAGGACGAAGTCCGCGTGGTAGGCGAAGCGCTGGGTCTGCCCCACTCCATGGTCTACCGCCAGCCGTTCCCCGGCCCCGGTCTGGGCGTTCGCTGCCTGGGTGCCATCACCCGCGACCGTCTGGAGGCGCTGCGGGAGGCCGATGCCATCCTCCGCGAGGAGTTCGACAAGAACGGCCTTGCCGGTAAGGTGTGGCAGTACTTCATCTCCGTGCCCGACTTCAAGAGCGTCGGCGTCCGCGACGGCAAGCGCTACGAGGGCTGGCCGGCCATCCTCCGCGCCGTGAACACCACCGACGCCATGACCGCCACCATCGAGGAGCTGCCCTATCCCCTGCTCCACCACATCACCGACCGCATCACCCACGAGGTAGAAGGCATCAACCGCGTCGTCTTCGACCTGACCCCCAAGCCGATCGGAACGATCGAGTGGGAATAAT
>CAZTHY010000081.1:0-5669 GCA_964613205.1 uncultured Oscillospiraceae bacterium | reverse complement strand
CCCCTACGAAATGTATCGTTGCTTTCTGCAACCAAAAAAGGGCGGTTGCCCGCCCTTTTGGTTTATTCCTCGTTTGGTTATTCTTCCGCTTATTCTTCCTCGTTTGCGCTTTCTTCCTTCTTCTCGCCCAAATCGCTCATGGCGGTCTCCAGCAGCTCCGGTTTGCGGAGGTATTTGCGGAAATCGTGGCAGAAGGCGGCGTACTCGAAGCCGGTGCAGATGCGCTCGTCCATGACCACGCCCAGCGGCATCATCTTTTTGCTCAGGTCGCCGCTCATGTAGTTGGGCACCGGCTTGCCCATGCAGATGAACACGCTGGTGGTGCCGAATTCGTAGCAGTGGTGGTGGATGTAGCTGGTCTTGATGGAGGCCAGGTTGGTGATGAACATACTGGTGTGGAAGGGGCTGAGGTCGATGATGGAGCGGGGCAGCAGGCCGTGCTTGTCCATGTGATACGCCAGCCACACGATAAAGCGGGGCAGCCCGGGGATGGAGAACATCATGCGGGCGAACTTGTCGGTGTTGTTCTTTTGGGTGGTCTGGGAGTTTTTCGCCACGATGTCGGCGATCTTCTCGTTGATGGTGAACACCGTATCGTCGGGGGTGAGGAAGATCTTCAGCGTCGTCTCGTCCGGCCGGCCGTCGGCCAGCTTCTTCACGATGGCGAAGGAGACGCAGAAGTGGTTCCGCTTGTAGACCTTGGAGTTCATGACGAAGTAGTTCAGCTTGGGATTGGTTTGCACCGCCTTGTAGTAGGCGGCGATGATGACCGCCATGTGGTTCAGCCGCACGCCGCCGCGCCGCTTTTCGCGGATGTAGGCTTTGATGGTCTCCTCGTCGATGTTCTCGGTGATGGTGTTCTGCGCGTCATAGCGCTTGGGCATGATATAGGGAACCGCCGCTAAGATAGGCGGCAGGTCTTTTACTCTTGTTCCGTCAGCACGCATAGTCTGTTCCTCGTTTCCTGTCAGTATACGTCACCATTGTACCCTATATTTTCCCCGATTGCAAGGTGTGGCACCCTTTATTTTGTACTTTACCTTTTCGTATTTCTTTGGTATAATAAAATACTACAAAATTATCGTGGGGCGGTGTTTCTTCTCACCGCCTTAACAGAAGGGAGGTATCCTGCCGTGAAGTATACCCAGTGGCGCATCGCACCGGAGCAGTCCGAGTCCCAGCGCCGCCTGATGGCGGCGGGGTACCCCTATCTCGTTTCCGCCGTTTTGGCGGGGCGTGGCATCGCCACGCCGGAGAGTGCCGCCGCCTTTTTGGAGCGGGAGCAGGAGCTGTCCGTCAGCCCCTTCCTCATGCACGACATGGACAAGGCCGTGGAACGCATCCAGCAGGCGCTGAATAAGGGCGAGAAGATCGCCGTGTTCGGCGACTACGACGTGGACGGCATCACCGCCACCTGCATTCTGGTGGACTATCTCCAAAACCGTGGCGCTGACGTGATCCACTATATCCCCCGCCGCGTAGAGGACGGCTACGGTCTGAGCTGCGACGCCATTCAGGGCCTGTACGACCGCGGCGTGCGGCTGCTGGTGACGGTGGACTGCGGCATTACCGGCGTGGACGAGGTGGACTTTGCCGCCGGTCTTGGGCTGGATGTGGTCATCACCGACCACCACGAGTGCCGCGAGGTGCTGCCTCACGCGGCAGCGGTGGTAGACCCCCACCGTCCCGACTGTCAGTATCCCTTCAAGCATCTGGCCGGCTGCGGCGTGGCGCTGAAGCTGGTGCTGGCGCTGGGCGGCGTAGATCGGGAGCAGTCTCTCTTTGCCCGCTACTGTACGCTGGCGGCCATCGGCACCGTGGCCGACGTGATGCAGATGTCCGGCGAAAACCGTACCATCGTCTCCCGCGGCCTGGCCGCGCTGGAGCATACCGACTTTATCGGCCTCCACGCTCTATTGCGGGAAGCGGGGCTTACCGGAAAAGAAATCTCCTCCGTGCAGATCGGCTTCGTGCTGGCGCCCCGCATCAACGCCGCAGGCCGCATGGGTGCGGCGGACATGGCGGCGGAAGCGCTGCTGTGTCAGGACGAGGAGCGGGCTTCTCAGCTGGCTCGTGAGCTGTGCGCCCTCAACCGCGAGCGGCAGAACGTAGAGCAGGAGATCTACACACAGGCGGAGGAAATGATCGACCATATGCCGGAGCGTCAGCGCAGTGCGCTGGTGCTGGAAAGCGCCCGCTGGCATCAGGGCGTGGTAGGCATCGTGGCCAGCCGCCTTTCCGAGAAATATTCCCGTCCCAGCTTTATGATCCACCTCAACGGCACCACCGGCAAGGGGAGCTGCCGCAGCTGGGGCGGCTTTAACCTGTTTGCCGCGCTGGAAAACTGCAAAGACCTGCTGCTGGGCTTCGGCGGCCATGAGCTGGCGGCGGGCTTCACCATCGCAAGGGACAACATCCCCGCCTTCCGTGACCGGATGAACGACTACGCCCGCCACCTCTGCGGCGAAGGCGCACCGGAGTCGGTGCTGACCATCGACGCCGCCATCGACCGTCCCGCCGACGTGACGCTGGAGGAGCTGGAGGCGCTGACGACGCTGGAACCCTACGGCAGCGGCAACAGCCGCCCCATCTTCTGTCTGCTGGGCGCCACGCTGCTGCGGATGCAGAACGTGGGGCAGAACCGGCATTTGAAGCTGCGATTGGGCAAGGGCAACGCCCAGTTTGACGGCATCTTCTTCTCCACCGTGGCGGAGCGGTGCGGCTGCCGCGCCGGAGATCGGGTGGACGCGGCGTTCTACTTGCAGATCAACGATTTCCGCGGCAACCGGACGGTGCAGCTCCAGATGGTGGACATCCGCCCCTCCCTCTACCCCAGTGCCAAGGAGCAGGAGACGCTGCGGCTGACGGAGAAGTGTCTGTCCGACACGCCGCTGACACCGAAAGAGACGACACGCGCCATCCCCACCCGTCCCCAGTTCGCCGCCGCATGGCGGTGTTTGGAAAAGCTGGTGCCGGAGGAGGGGCTGAAAGAGGGCTACCTGCCGCTTTTACGCACCGTGGCCGCCGATTTGGGGCGGACGGAGCCGTTTTTGCGGGCGGCGGTGTGTCTGCTGGTGTTCGCCCAGTGCGGACTGCTGACGTATACCCGCACCGGCGATACCGTCGCCGTGACGCTGGCGAGAGACAAACACGTCTCCCTGGAGGACGCGCCGCTGCTGCGGCACCTGCGGGAGAGCGGAACGAAAGGAGGCGACACGCCGTGAAGGTACAGGAGAGATTCGACCACCTGCTGGACACTGTGCGGGGCTACAATCCCGCCGCCAATTTGGAGCAGATCCAAGCGGCGTATGAGTTCGCCGCCGCCAAGCACGAGGGGCAGAACCGGAAGGACGGCTCCCCCTTCGTCACCCATCCGCTGGCCGTGGCGCAGATCGTGGCGGAGGAGCTGCATCTGGATACCGAGTCCATCGTGGCCGCGCTGCTCCACGACACCATCGAGGACACCGACGCTACCCACGAGGACATCAGCCGCCTGTTTTCCCCCACCGTGGCCGATCTGGTGGAGGGCGTCAGCAAGCTGACCCGTGTACACTACACCTCCAAAGAGGAGGAGCAGATGGAAAATCTGCGGAAGATGCTGATGGCCATGGCCAAGGACATCCGCGTCATCCTCATCAAAATCTCCGACCGGCTCCACAATATGCGCACCATGGAGTATCAGACACCGGAGAAGCAGAAGCAGAAGTCCTTCGAGACGATGGAAATCTACGCCCCTATCGCCCACCGCTTAGGTATGCAGAAGATGAAGTGGGAGCTGGAGGACCTGTCCCTCAAGTATCTCGATCCGGTGGGCTATCGGGAGATCACCGAGGCGCTGGACGAAAAGGCGGCGGAGTACGACGGCTTCATGTCCGCCGTTCACGACCGCATCGTCTCCCGCCTCCATGAGGAGGGCATCGAGGCCACCGTCTATGGCCGGATGAAGCACCCCTACTCCATCTACCGGAAGATGTACACCCAAAATAAGCATCTGGACGACGTGTTCGACCTGTTCGCCTTCCGCGTCATCGTGGACACGGTGGCGGACTGCTACAACGTGCTGGGCATCGTCCACGACCTGTTCAAGCCGATTTTAGGCCGGTTCAAGGACTACATCGGCACGCCCAAGCCCAATATGTACCAATCCCTCCACACCACCGTGGTGGGCGAGAGCGGCATCCCCTTCGAGGTGCAGATACGCACCAAGGAGATGCACGAGATCGCCGAATACGGCGTGGCCGCCCACTGGAAATACAAGCAGAACGGACAGGGTGCCGGTGACGAGGGGCGCTATGAGTGGGTGCGGCGGCTGCTGGAAAATCAGGAGGACGCCGACGCGGAGGACTTCATCCACTCACTGAAGGTGGATATGTTCGCCGACGAGGTGTTCGTCTTTACCCCCAACGGTGACGTCATCAACCTGCCTGCCGGCGCCACGCCTATCGACTTTGCCTACACCATCCACTCCGCCATCGGCAACCACATGACCGGCGCCCGTGTCAACGGCCGCATCGTTCAGTTCGACTACCGGCTCCACAACGGCGACGTGGTGGAGGTGATGACCAGCAAATCCGCCCACGGCCCCAGCCGTGACTGGGTGAAGATCGCCCGTTCCAGCAACGCCCGCAGCAAGATACGCCAGTGGTTCAAGCGGGAGAAGCGGGACGAGAACATCGTCAACGGCCGCCAGAGCTTCGAGTCGGAGCTGAAGCGCACCGGCGTTTCGCTGAAGGAGCTGACCAACGAGGAAAACCTGCCCAGCGTGATGAAGCGATTGTGCTACAACAGTCTGGACGATATGTACGCCGCCATCGGCTACGGCGGTATCTCCGCTTTGAAGGTGGTAGGCCGTCTGCGGGAGGACATCCAGCGCATTCTCCACCAGCATCAGACGGAGCGGCAGGCGGAAGTCCCCGTGGCGGGACAGCCCCAGCTCATGCGCCCCGCCGTCCCCCAGCGGACGAGGGGCGAACAGGGCATCGTGGTGGAGGGGCTCACCAACTGTCTCGTGAAGTTCTCCAAGTGCTGCACCCCTGTCCCCGGGGACAGCATCGTGGGCTTCATCACACGGGGCTACGGTATCTCCGTCCACCGCAGCGACTGTCCCAACGCCGATCCCCTGCGGCGCAAGCCGGAGGAGGCGGGGCGGTGGATCAACGTCTCCTGGGGCGACAATACGCGGGAGAGCTACCGCACCACCGTGGAGGTGACGGCGAAAGACCGGCTGAACCTCATCGTGGACGTGTCCACGGTGCTGTCCAGCACCCGCACCCATCTGACCTCCATGAACGCCCGCTCCACGCCGGACGGCTTCGCCCTGCTGTCGCTGGACATCGACGTCCACGACGGCGAGCAGCTGCAAACCGTCATGCGCCGTCTGGAGCAAATCTCCGGTGTCCTCCGCGTGACACGACCGGCAGGGTGAGGCAGGAGGTACAATAGATTTCGTAGGGGTCGATGCCCACATCGACCCGCGAGCAGGCACTTCCGCGAATAAAAGACTTTGGTGAATGGGAAAGCCATCAAATATGTCATTGCGAACCAGTCCGCAGACTGGTGCGGCAATCCGTTCTCCCCTTGCCATGCCTTGCACTACACCCTGCCGTTGGGGATGCGGATTCCCACGCCAGTGACATCGGTCACTGGCTCGGAATGACAGGCATGGTGGT
>CAZTHY010000080.1:0-5713 GCA_964613205.1 uncultured Oscillospiraceae bacterium | reverse complement strand
GGAAGCAGACGGTCCGCAGACAGGTGCGCTGCATCAGCAGGTTGAACCGCTGGAAGATCATGGTGATGTCGCGGCGGGCGGCGCGGAGCTGGGCGGGGGTCATGGTGTCCAGCCGCTGGCCGTCCACGATGATCTCGCCCTCGGTGGGTCGCTCCAGCAGGTTGATGCACCGCACCAGCGTGCTCTTACCGGCACCGGACATACCGATGATGCCGTAAATATCGCCGTCCTCAATGGTGAGGGACACATCTTTCAGAGCGTCCACTCCGCCGCCTGAGCCGGAGTCATAAGTTTTGCTGACGTGTTTCAGTTCGATCACGGATGTGCCCCTCCTTTCTTAGACTTCTGTTACTGGGCGTTCAGCGCGTCGAGGGTGGTCTGCTTGCCGCCGTAGAGACCCATGGGCTCCACGTGGATGCCGCCGACGGACACGATGTGGGTGCCGTTCTGAGCGTTGAAGTCCTCCAGATAGGGCAGGTGCTGGAAGTAGTTAGCGGTGACGGTGCCGTCATCCACCACGGTGTTGGGCACCACATAATCGTTGTAGACCTGAATGTCCAGGGTGATGTCCTTGGCGGCCAGGATCTCCTTGGCGACCTCCAGGATCTCAGCGTGGGGCGTGGGGGAGGCGGCGATGGAGATGGTGGTGCCGGCCAGCGCGTCGTAGTCAGCCGCGTCGGAGTAGCCGTTGGTGGGGTTCTCCACCACGGAGACCACGGAACCGGCGTACTTCTCGGTGATGAAGTCGGCCACCTGCTGGCTCTCCAGAGCGGCCTTCAGGGCGATAACGGCGTCGGACTCGTTGCCCTCGGCCACGGCCAGAATGTTGGCGTAAGCGGAAGCGCTGCCCTCAATGAGCAGGGAGTCATTGACGGGGTTCAGGCCGGCGTTGATGGCGTAGTTGCTGTTGATGACAGCGTAGTCCAGATCGGGCAGCATATTGGGCAGCTGAGCGGCCTCGGCCTCCACGATCTCCACGTTGTGGGGATTCTCCACGATGTCGTTCTTGGTAGCGGTGATGCCGACGCCGTCGGCCAGCTTGATGAGGCCGTTCTCCTGCAGCAGCAGCAGGGCACGGGCTTCGTTGGTGGTGTCGTTGGGAACGCCGATCTTGATGACGGGAGTCTCGCTGCCGCCGTTGTCGGAATTGCCGCCGCAGGCGGTCAGGCTCAGCGCCAGTACCAGCGCCAGCGCCAGAGTGATGAGCTTGGTCAGAGTGTTGTGTTTCATGGTAGTTACTCCTTTTCAAATATGGACTCATTTGGTGGATACGGACAAAACAAAACAGCGGCAGGTCTTTCGACCTTCCGCTGCTGCAAACACACCGGCTTTTTACAAGCCGTCAAACAGTCTCCGGAAAGCGACCGACCTTTTGCGCACGCTGAAACATGCACATGGACATCATAGCCATGCACATCTCGCACATCATCATGTTGGCGTTGCGGCGCTTCATGTTGCTTTCCTCCTGACTGAGATTTTCGCCCTCACAGGCTGGCGGTATCATAACGCCGTTTTTCGTCTTTGTCAAGTCTTTTTTTGCCTTTCTGTGTTTCTGCCGAAAAGTGGGAGACGGCGGCGGCGATTTTCGTGCAGTTTCGCCAGCGGCGAAAAAAACGCCCTCCCCACAGAGGGGGAGGGCGCTGGACAGGTACGTATTACGCGCTCTTTCTGAGGAACCGCCGCAGGAAGTACACCGCCATGACGACGCACAGCGTCTCCGACACCAGCGGGGCGTACCAGATGGCGTTGCCGCCGATGACGAAGGCCAGCAGCAGCAGCGCGCCCGCCTGAAAAGCGAGACCGCGGCCCACGGAGATGCAGATGGCACTGCGGGGCTGTTCCACCGCTGTCAGGAAGCCGCCCATCAGGATGTTGCTGCCCACCAGCAGGTAGCAAAGGCCGTAACGCCGCAGCGCACCGGCGGAGGTGGCCACCAGCTCCGCCTTTTCCGCGTCCAGGAAGATGGCGGCGATCTGCGGGGCAAAGAGCATCACCGCCGCGAAGATCACGCCGGTCATGATAAGCACCGCCGTAAAGGCGTACCGCAGCAGCTTCCGGTAACCCGCCGCGTCCTCCTTGCCGTAGTGGTAGCTGACCAGCGGCTGGCTGCCCTGAGAGATACCCAGCATGGTGTTGACGATGAGGGTGTTGACGTAGGCGATGATGGTGTAGCTGACGAGACCGTCGGTGCCGAGGCAGCGGAGGATGACCCGATTAAAGAGGAAGATCATCACGCCGTTGCACAGCTCTGTCACGCCGTCAGCCACGCCGATGGGCAGCAGGCGCTTGTAGATGCCCCAGTCCATCTTAAAGCGGACGAAATGGAACGTATTGTGGCCGCCTAAGAAGTGGCGCAGGTAGATGATGCAGGTCAGAAGCTGGGAAAGGCCGGTGGCGACGGCTGCGCCCCACACGCCCCAATCCAAAATGAAAATGGCCACATAGTCCAGCACGCAGTTGGTCAGACATCCGGTGATCACCGTCAGAATGGCCAAGCGCGGATAGCCGTCTGTTTTGATCAGCACCTCCATATTGTAGGACACGATAAAGCAAACGGCAAAGGGAGCCAGTCCCCGCAGATAGTCCTTAGTGTACTGTAACGTCACCTCATCAGCGCCCAGCAGCTTGGCGAAGGGCTCCAGAAAGACCATGACCAGTACCGAGATCACTATGCCGATCACCGTCAGCAGCGCGATATTCTGGGAGAACAGGCTGTTGGCTTTTTCGCCCTCGCCCTTGCCCAGATAGATGGCGATGATGGTGCTGGCACCTACCGCGAAGATGATCCCCACGGAGAACAGCACGTTGGTGAACGGCACCGCCAGATTGACGGCGGCCATGGCGTATTCGCCTACGCCCTTGGCGACGAAAAGACCATCGACAATGGAATACAGCGAAAAGACCATGAGGGACGCCACGGTGGCGGCAGAGAAATGCAGGAATTGGGACAGCAGACTGCGCTCATTGAGCATTTTGGATGAAGTTCCTTTCTTTTTTATTTGCGCCGCTCATAGCGGCACATAGTGTGTTTTTCTATTCTAACGAAAAAAACCTGATTTGTCAAATATACTTGCCGTTAAGGACATACTTTAGTATAATAGGAGAAAACCAATGGGAGGTACGCAGTATGGAAAGCTATGTGATGGACGCCTTTTCCCGCCGTATTTTCGGCGGCAATCAAGCCGGTGTGGTACTGCCGGACAAACCGCTGACGGAGGACGTCATGCGGCAGATCGCCATGGAATTCAAGCACTCCGAGACGGCTTTCGTCCGTTTGGAGGGGGACGGAAGTGTAAGCCTTCGCTACTTTACACCGGCGGAGGAGGTTGACCTGTGCGGCCACGCCACCATTGCGTCCTTCTCGCTGCTGCGGCAGAAGGGGTATATTCAAAGCGGCGACCACATCGCCCGCACGAAGGCCGGTGATCTGACCATCACCGTGGGGGACGACACGGTGTGGATGGACATGGCGCCACCCCACCAGCTCAAAGAGCTGACGGCAGGGGAGTGGGGTGCTTTTTACGAAGCCTACGGCCTGTCGGCGGCTGACCGCCCCGATGATCTCGTCCCCGCCATCGTCTCCACCGGTCTGGCCGACGTGATGCTGCCTGTCCGCGATCGGGAAACGCTGCTGCGGGCAGTACAGGACGAAGCGGCGGTGACGGCGCTGTCGAAGCAGTACGACGTCACCGGTGTCCATATGTTCTGTTTGGGCGACGACTGCACCGCCTATTGCAGCAACTACGCGCCCCTCTACGACATTCCGGAGGAGTGCGCCACCGGCACCAGCAACGGCGCGTTGACCTACTATCTCTACCTCCGTGGCCACGTCACACCGGAGCAGGAGAACGTGTTCGTGCAGGGTGAGCACATGAACCGCCCGTCGGAGATACGCAGCCGCCTCTTTGTAAAGGGCGACAGCGTCACCGTCCGCGTCGGCGGCAGCGCCGTGATGAGCCTTGCTTGCGATCTCAAGCTGTGAAAGGACTGTAAAGCAAAAGAACCGCACACCCGTGCGGTTCTTTTTTCGCTGTTTTTTCAGCCGATATGCCCCTTGGCGTGGGCGCAGATGGCGGCGAAGGTCTCCTCGCTGATGTCGTGCTCGATCTTGCAGGCGTCGGTCTCCGCCGTCTCCGGCGAGATGCCCAGCTTGATGAGGAAGCGGGTCAGCGTTTCGTGGCGGGTCAGCATATTGGTGGCGATGGCCAGCCCGCTGTCCGTCAAAGTGATGTGTCCGTCCCTGTCCATGGTGATATAGCCGTTCTCCCGCAATCGCTTGGTGGCGTAGGTCACGCTGGGTTTCGTCACGCCCAGATGTTCCGCCACATCTATGGAGCGGACGTAGCCGTGTTCCCGCTGCAGCATCAGCATGGTCTCTAAATAATCCTCGGAGGCGCGCAGTATCTGCATGAAATATTCACCAACTTTCTCCCTTATGCTGGGTATAGGTTAACATACTTTAACCAAATTTGCAAGCCCAACAAAAAATTTTCATTTACCCCCTTGACAAACACGGTTAGAGAGGTTAAACTATCGGCAGTTAGATAAGCCTAACTGACATAATTCCTGCCCGCATTCCTGCGGGCACCGCGAAAGAGGAGTGAGCGTATGATGCCGCTGACATTGGCCGATATCGGTGTGGAGCAGCTGATCCGCCGCGTAGGCGGTTCGCCGGAGGTCAAGAAACATCTGGAGGACTTGGGCTTTGTAGCCGGTGCGGGAGCCACCGTGGTCTCCGCGCTGGGCGGCAACGTCATCGTCAAGGTAAAAGAATCCCGCGTGGCCATCAGTGAAGAAATGGCGCGCCGGATCATGGTATAAGGTATAACATATAAAAGGAGAGAAGCCATTATGAAAACATTACGCGATGCCAAGATCGGCGATACCGTCAAGGTGGTGAAGCTCCACGGCGAAGGCCCTGTGAAGCGCCGCATTATGGACATGGGCATTACCCGCGGTATCGAAGTCACCGTCCGCAAGGTAGCACCCTTGGGCGACCCTATGGAGGTCACGGTGCGGGGCTATGAGCTGAGCCTGCGGAAGGCCGACACCGAGATGATCGAGATCGAGGCGTAAACGCCAACTACATACAACGACTTTTTTATCGCATAGCGGTTAGATAACATTAACCGAAAGGAAGGACGTACATGGAAACCATTAAAATTGCCCTTGCGGGCAACCCCAACTCCGGTAAAACCACACTTTTCAACGCTCTCACCGGCTCCAACCAGTTCGTAGGCAACTGGCCGGGCGTGACGGTGGAGAAGAAGGAGGGCAAGCTGAAAAAGCACGATGACGTGGTCATCATGGACCTGCCCGGCATTTACTCCCTGTCTCCCTACACGCTGGAGGAGGTGGTCTCCCGTAACTACCTCATCAAGGAGCGCCCCGATGCCATTCTGAACATCATCGACGGCACCAATCTGGAGCGCAACCTGTATCTCACCACCCAGCTCACCGAGCTGGGCATCCCCGTGGTCATCGCCATCAACATGATGGACGTGGTGCGGAAAAACGGCGACAAGATCAACACCGATGAGCTGAGCCGTGAGCTGGGCTGCCGCATCGTGGAGATCTCCGCCCTGAAGGGTGACGGCGTGATGGAGGCCGCAGAAGCCGCCATCGCCGCCGCCAAGGACACCAAGACGCTGCCTATGCACACCTTCTCCGGCCCCGTGGAGCACGCCATTGCCCACATCGAGGAGGCGGCCGT
>CAZTHY010000079.1:0-5728 GCA_964613205.1 uncultured Oscillospiraceae bacterium | reverse complement strand
GGTGGTTGGCGGGGCAGACGGGCGAGGGGAAATTGGCGTGGTGGATGGCGTCGGGATAGTGCTGCGTCTCGAAGCATACGCCCTGACGGCGGCGGTAGACGGTGCCGTTTTTGCCGGCTTCCTCCGTCAAGAAGTTGCCGGTGTAGACCTGCACGCCCGGGAGATCGGTGTACACGGCCATGTTGAGGCCGGTTTTGTCGCCTGTGAGAGTAGCGAATTTTCGGAAACCGTCGCCGTCCAGACACCAGTTGTGGTCGTAGCCGCTGCCCAGCACCACCGGCTCATAGTCGGCATCAATGTCGCGGCCGATAGGCTTTGGTGTGCGGAAGTCCATCGGCGTGCCGTCCACCGGCCGAATTTCGCCGGTGGGGATGGAAGATGCATCGGCGGGGGTGAAGGCGGCGGCGTCCATCTGCAAGAGGTGACCCAACATATCGCCGGAATCGTGACTATTGAGGTTGAAATAGCTATGGTTGGTGAGATTGACGAGGGTGTCGCCGTCGGGGATGGCCTCGTAGTCGATGGCCACGCCATCCGCCAGCAGCGTGTAAGTGACGCGGATATCCAATGCGGCGGGATAGCCCTGATCGCCGTCGGGACTGTGGAGGGCGAAGATGATCGACCTCTCCCCTGCTTCCGCCACCTGCCACAGCCGCTGGTGGTAGAAGTCCAGCCCGCTGTGGAGGTTGTTGTCGCCGTCGTTTTTCGTCAGTTGGTACGTCTTGCCGTTCAGCGCAAAAGACGCGCCGCCGATGCGGTTGGCGCTGCGTCCCACGGTGGCACCGAAGGTGTAACCAGGTGCATCCTCGTAGCCGCCCACGTCGTCGTAACCCAGCACCACGTCCACCGTTTTGCCGTCCTTTGGCACGCGGAGAGAAACCAGCGTAGCGCCGAAATCCGTCACAGACAGCTCGAAACCCGCGTCATTCCGCATGGTGTAAAGCGTAGTTGCTTTGCAGTCGTGGGTAGTGCCAAAAAGTCTCTTTTCCATAGTGACCTCCTTGCGGACAGGGGCAAAACCCCGCATTTTGCAGCGCAAAATCGGGGCTTTACCGATATTTATCTCTGTTCCTCCGGCAGCTGCGGTTGGGGGTGGAGCTGCTGGGCGGCGGCGCGGCAGAGGAGGGACGCGAAAATGAACATCACGCCCAGCGCCACGGAGTCAAAGTCTGTCAACTCCATTGCCTTTACACCGCCTATTATACCGTCAATAATGCCACGTGCCACCTGTGCCAGCACCGTTGCCACGATGGGTATCCAGATCACGGAGATGCCCAGGTGCAGCATCTCGTTTGCCCCCTCCTCGGTGAAGGGTGTTCCCGCCGTCAGCTCGTGATCGAAGTAGCGGAAGGCCATTTTCGCCACGATATATTCGCCGGTGCAGAGGATGAACCCCATGGCGATGGCCGCCCAGATCGTACCGGCGGTGACGCCGCCGCTGGTCTCCAGCAGCGAATGGAGGGTGACGCCACCCAGCTTCAGCGCGCCGGTGGCGCCCACCGCCATGGCCGCCACGCCAACGAGACAGCCGCAGAAGCCGACGATGCAGCAGATGCAGATGATCTTGCTGAGGATCTTCCCCAGCTTGCAGAGTTTTTGTATCGATTCCAGTGTTTTCAAGTGATAGCTCCTTTATTGCTTATTATCGTTCTTTTTGACCCGCTGGGCGGCGATCAGGATGAACAGATTGCCCAGCAGAATGGCGATCAGCGCCGCCGGCAGCATCCATTCGCCGCCTATTTTGGCGATGGCAAGGCACAAAAACAGGAGCCCCGCCACGACTAAGCACGCCGCCGCGATCCGCAGCAGACGGATATTGGTTTGCATATCCAACGTTATTTCCCTTCTTTCTCCCGCTGTGTGCGAATGAACATCATCATACCGGTGAAATCCTTGGTCAGCATATCGCTGATCTCCTCCTCGGAGAACTGGCACATACCGGTGGCGCACAATGCGCCGATGCCGTAGGTGTAGATCCAGACGTGCTCAAAGAGGGCTTCCGCCTCCTGCTCCGTCAGACCGTAGTCCTTCCGGATGAGGGCGATGCACTTGGGCGCGCTCTCCCCCAGCAGGTCGTAGATCTCACGAAAATGGGTGATCTGGCCGCCGCCTGTCATGAAGCAGAGGCGGTAGAGGTTGGGTTCTTCCAGCGCAAAGCGGATCATCTGCATACCCGCCTGCTTGAAGGCAGGTGTAATGTGCTTCACCTTGTCAGCGTAGGATTCAAACTGCGCCATGGCGGCGCGGCGTACCTCCACCTGCACCTGATGCATGGAGTCGAACACGGTGAAAATGGGGCTGGTAGAGGTGCCCAACGCCGCACCCAGCTCCTTGGCGGTGAGACCGTCCATCCCCTTCTTGGCGGCCACGCCCAATGCGGCGGCCACGATGTCCTCTTTTGAATACTGTGCTTTCCGCGGCATACTACTCCTCCTGCTCTTTCACGTTATGTAACATTCATTTCGTAACGGTGGCTTTATTATATACCCGTTTCTCCATTTGTCAAGGGGGAATTTTCGCTTTTTTTACCGTCTCCCCTGCTCCAGCGCCAGCAGCGCCGCTTTTCGCGCCAAACCGCCGGCGTAGCCGTGGAGGGAGCCGTCGGCGGCCACTACCCGATGGCAGGGCACGATGACCGACACCGGATTCCGCCCCACCGCGCCGCCTATCGCCTGCGCTGACATGGCGCTGCGTCCCAGCGCCGATGCCACGTCTTTGGCCAGTTGGCCGTAGGAGACCGTCTGCCCGTAGGGGATGCGGAGCAGGTGCGACCACACCAGCTTTTGAAAGGGTGTTCCGCTAAGAAACAAAGGCGGTGTAAAGTCCGGTTCCTTGCCGGAAAAATACACCTCCAGCCACCGCTTCGTCTCTTGAAAGACGGCCAGCTCCCCCATCGGTGTGTCCTTCGGCATGGCGGCGGCGAAGTGCTGCTGGCCGTGGAACCACAGCCCTGCCAAACCGCCCTCGTCTCCCGCCACCGTCACCTGTCCCAACGGTGTTTCATACGTCCACTGATACATATATCGTCCTCCCTATGAAAAAAGAGCGCCGAGGGCGCTCTTTTTCACTGTCAAATTCTGCTTATTCCACCGGTACCAGCTCGCCCAACACCACATAGCGGGCGTTGTCGTAGTCGTAGTCGCAGGTGCTCATGGTGAGGATGTTGCCGGTAGGCACACCCATGCCCGCGTTGAAGGTGGAGCTGTTGATGCACTCCTGCAGGTAGCTGCTGCTGAGACTGTACGCATATACGTCGGAGTTGTGGGGCGTCACGAAGCCGGCGAACAGGTTGACCTTATAGGTCTGAGAGGGGGTGTACAGATACAGATAGGGGTGGGCATCGTAGTAGCTCTGAGACTTGTAGTTCATCAGAGGGGCGAACATACGGCCGGACTTCATGTTGTGGCCGTAGATCAGATTGTTGTTGGAGGTGGTGAAATCGGAAGAACACCGCCAATCCAGGAAGATGGTGCCGTTTTTGTTATCGTTGCCGTCAATGTCGCGGTACAGGTAGTACTGGCCGCCCTCCTCCGCCGTCTGGACGATGGGGTAGCTCAGACCGGTATTCGCGCCGTAGATGTAGCCCACCACATCGGGATACTTGGCCTGCAGGGAGGCAAAGTCAACGCTGATGCTCTCCGGCTCCGGCTCGACAGCAGGCGTTTCCTCCTTGTCCTTATCCTCGGTATCCGGATCGTCGTTCTCCTCCGGCGTTACCGGCGTGGTGAACTCGTTGTTGATGTTGTTCTGGGTATTTTCGCTGTCCTTCTGCTCCTTGAGGTAGGTGACGATCTTCACGCAGGAGAACACCAGCACGCCCAGCAGCAGCGCCAGTACGAGATAGTACAGCGCCTTGCCGTTTTTCTTGCTTCTCTTGCGGGGATGGGCGGTATTCTCCGCGGGCTTTTCCTGACGGGAATGGGTTCTTTTAGGGGTGTCATTCATGGCTCAGGCCTCCTTGTTTGTCTTGGGTATTGTAACAGTTTTTTCGCTGTAATGCAAGGTAGATTCGCAAGCTGTAATAAAATTGTAACCGTTTGACTTTACACTCTCTCGCCTTTATGGTAGAATGTGGTCATCACATGGAACGCGCCGCGTTCCGCGAGAAAAGGAGCCAACGCTATGATCTATTTCAACAGCGATTATCTGGAGGGCGCTCATCCCTCCATCATGGAGCGTCTCATGGACACCAACATGGTGCAGACGGTAGGCTACGGCGAGGATGAATACTGCGACGTGGCGCGGGAGAAGATCAAGTCCGCCTGTGAAGCGCCCAACGCCGACGTGCATTTCCTGGTGGGTGGCACCCAGACCAACACCACCGTCATCGCCGCCATTCTCCGCCCCTGGCAGGGCGTGCTGTCCGCCGTCAGCGGCCACGTCAACTGCCACGAGGCCGGCGCTATCGAGTCCACCGGCCACAAGGTCATCACCCTGCCCACCAACAACGGTAAGATCACCGCCCAGCAGGTGGCGGACTATGTGGAGTGGCACAAGAACGACGAGTCCACCGAGCATATCGTCCAGCCCGGCATGGTCTACATCTCCCACCCCACCGAGGGCGGCACGCTGTACTCCAAGGCGGAGCTGACGGCGCTGTATGACACTTGCCGCAGCTACGGTCTGCCCCTGTTTATCGACGGTGCCCGTCTCGGTTACGGTCTCACCGCCGATGGTACCGATCTGACGCTGCCGGAGATCGCCCACCTGTGCGACGTGTTCTACATCGGCGGCACCAAGGTCGGCGCGCTGTTCGGTGAAGCGGTGGTCATCATGAACGACAGTCTCAAGAAGGACTTCCGCTTCATGATGAAGCAGCGTGGCGGCCGGCTGGCCAAGGGTCGTCTGCTGGGCATCCAGTTCGACGCGCTGTTCACCGATGGGCTGTACTGGAAGATCGCCCGCCACGCCATCGACATGGCGTATCAGATCCGCGAGATCTTCGTCTCCGCCGGCTATCCCCTGCTGTTCGACTCCCCCACCAACCAGCAGTATCCCATCATGCCGGATGACGAGCTGGCGGAGATCGGCAAGAACTTCGGCTACGAGTACTGGGAGCGTGTGGACGAGACCCATTCCGGTGTTCGTTTCTGCGCCAGCTGGGCCACCACCCAGGAGAACGTGGACGCGCTGCGTGAGGCGGTAAAGGCGCTGAAGAAGTAACGCCCTCACCCTTCACTGAGAGAATACTCTCCTTTTCTGAAATTCAGCTTAAAAAAATATCTCCCGATCGGCGATCGGGAGATACTTTTTTCCATTTACACTATTTACACTTTTCTGGCGTTGACGTCCCGCAGTTTCAGCTTCACGCCGTTCTTCTGCGCCATGGCTTCGCCCTTTTCCAGTAGCTTTTCGCGGTTGCGGCTGACAAGCTGCACCACCAGCTCGTCACGCTTGTCCTGATTCATGGTACGCAGCGCCGTCCGCGCCATGGTGGCGGCCATTTCGGGGCTGCCGCCCAGCATACTGCCCAGCACGCCGCCACCGCCGTCACGGCGCAGCTTCTCCTGCACCATGGGCAGCAGCAGCTCCACGAGACTGTCGTAGTCGATGTCGTCCACCAGCAGCCTGAGTTCGATCATGTTGTACCTCCTTGGGAAAAAGAGCAGCGCCGGAATGTTCCGGCGCTGCGTATAGATGCGGGTTTACGCCTTGGGGCCGGCAGCCACCACTTCGTCGCTCATGTGGGTGTACTTCTTGAAGTTCTCCACAAAGCTGGCGGCCAGCT
>CAZTHY010000078.1:0-5791 GCA_964613205.1 uncultured Oscillospiraceae bacterium | reverse complement strand
TCGCCGTAGCCCACCATGACGGCGGCGTTGGCCAGCTCCGCCAGCTTGCCCACCTCCAGCGTGAGGGGACGGCCGGCCAGATCCATGGTGTACTTGTGGTACTGGGGGAATTGGCGCTTGGTGATGATGGTAGACATGGTACAGCTCCTTTTCATATTGATGTGGCCGCACGGGGGTCATCACCATTTAGCACTTGAAAACGGCGGAAACCCGCGGTTTTCTCCATTTTCAACTGCTAAAGGCGTTGGCAGACCCGCCGCACGAAAATGTGAAAGAGGGGTGGTGTGCGTACACCACCCCTGATTTCCCTTACTTACGCAGACCCAGCTTGGCGATGAGGGCACGATAGCGCTCGATGTCCTTCTTGGCCAGATAGTCCAGCAGACGACGGCGCTTACCGATCATCATCTGCATACCACGACGGCTGTGGAAGTCATGGGGATGCACCTTCAGGTGAGCGGTCAGCTGGCTGATGCGCTCGGTGAGGATGGCGACCTGGACTTCGGGGGAGCCGGTGTCGGTCTCGTGGGTACGGTTGGCCTCGATGATAGAGGTCTTCTGATCTTTCAGCATCATAGTTAGGGTTTCCACCTTTCATAAAATACGCCCGCGGCCTGAGTTGAGGGAGAGATGGAACGCTCCGCCCACTAAGGCAGGGGTCATGCACGCCAAGCGGCGTACTTTGAAATAATACCACAACCGGCGGCGAATGTAAAGCAAAAGTTTAGAAAAAAGGGCAAAAATTTACCGATTTTTTTGCTTTCCGCCCCGCTGTGCATCGAAAACACCGCCGCGGCGGTCTGTACCGGTCAAAAGCGTCGAACGGACAAAAATTTTTGCCGAACCGGTAAAAAAGTCTTGCAATTTCTATGGGAATCGTGCATAATAGGAGCGAGTGGGCGTATCCGCGCCGCAGATTGCCGAAATGCAATCTTTGCGGCAGCGTGCTGCGCCGCCGCGCATGACTACGACACATATTTTTGGAGGTGCCTTGTATGCAGGGGTCTAATCATTTCACCATTACCGCCAACCGCCAGCAGGTGGAGATCGACATCCGTACCGTTCTTTATGTCCATATGTCCGAAAACATGGCGGAGTTCCACATCTCCGGCGGCGACGTGTACCGTTCCCGCATGACCATGGAGAAGGTGGAGCGCCTGATGGGCGAGGATTTCATGAAGATCCACAGGAGCTGGCTGGTGTCCGTGATGGCCATTCACGATATTACCGATAAGGTGAACCTGAACAACGGCGAGCGGCTGAACTACGCAGGCCGTCAGAGACGGCGTCTGGCGAAGGAGCTGCAGGAGCGCCGTCAGCGCATCATCGACCGCTACGCCGCCGAGAGCGTTGCCCACACCGACAACGAGTTCCACGAGCGGTTCCGCAGCTTTGACGATCTGCCCATCGCCTTTGCCGACATTGAGATGGTGATGGACTCCAACAAGAGAGCGGCGGTGGACTGGATCTTCCGCTACGGCAACGAGGCGCTGGCCAAGCTGGAAAAGATGCCGCTGGAGAAGATCATCGGCGCACGGTTCAGCGACCTGTTCCCCAACATGGACGAGAAGTGGCTGCGCAGCTATGAGCGCGCCGCCATGCTGGGTCAGACGCTGGAGATCGTGGATCACAGCCCTGAGATCGACACCTATCTGGACATCATCTGCTTCCCCACCATGCAGGGACACTGCGGCTGCATCCTGCTGGACACCGGCGCTATGAACTACGCACCCAACACCGGTGATGCCCAAAATGCACGTTTGCGCTACTTCGCCAAACTGCTGGAATCCATAAAGTGAGCCGAAATGACATAAAATGCAGGGGACGCGAAAGCGTCCCCTTTGCGAGGACAAAAATCACTCCCCGACGGGGAAAACCAAGGAAAGCGAGGAAATTTGATGAAGAAACGACTTTTGCAGCTGCTGCTGTGCGTGGCACTGTGCCTGACGCTGCTGCCGGTCACGGCCAGCGCAGCGGATGTACGGTGGTTCTGCGGCACCTGCGGCAGCAGCGCCGGTTCGTCCTGCGGACACAGCGACTACTCTGTCCCCTACACGGTAATTACCTCCAACACCAAGCTGCCTACAGAGGCGGGTCACTACTATCTGGATCACGCCGTCACCCTGTCCTACACATGGGCGCCGAAAGGCACCGTGGTGCTGTACATGGATTACGGTGCGGTGATCTATGGGCCTAACGGTAAGGACACCGTAGGCGTGCTCGACTGCACGTTCACCCTGACCGGCCCCTACGGCGGCACCGGTACCATCACTCACAAGAGCGGACAGCTTGGCCGCGGCGTGAGGGTGTACGAAGGCGATACATTTAATATGTACCAGGGTGTCATCACCGGCAACACGGTTGCCTATAGCCATGAATTGGACCACCGCGGCGGCGGTGTGTACAACGCCGGTACATTCAATATGTACGGCGGCACCATCTCCAACAACAATCTGGCCATGGATCGCAGCACCATCAACAAGAAGGACTATGTAGGCGGCGGCGTGTGTAATGTCGGCATCGGCACCTTCAATATGCACGGCGGCACCATCAGCGGCAACCGCGCCACCGTAGGCGGCGGCGTGCACAACCGCGGTACGTTCAAGATGTACGGCGGCGAGATCTCCCAAAACGAGGTGTTCTCCGGCTTCCATATCACCGGCGAAGTGGGCGGCGGCGTGTATGTCGACAAGGGCGGCAATTTTATAATGTCCGGCGGCACCATCAAGGATAACAAGGCGGCCAGCGGCGGCGGCGTGTATGTCAGCAAAACTTACGTCGCCTCTAAAACCGACAATCCCGCCTGCTTCACCCTCGACGGCGGTACCATCAGCAGCAACACCGCCACCAACGGCGGTGGTATCTATCGCTGCGAAGGCACTACCATGAATCTGAACGGCGGCACCCTCGACCTCAACAGCGCCACCAACGGCGGCGGCCTGTACATCGAAGGCACCGGCACCGACACCTTCACCATCTCCACCGCCATCACCCGCAATGACGCTGATTACGGCGGCGGTGTATACACCAGCGGCACCGTCACCCTGAAAAACACCACCATCGGCAATGGGAAAGTCTCCGGTGCCAAGGGCAATCTGGCCATGAAGCAGGGCGGCGGCGTGTTCGTCAACGGCACTCTCACTTTGGACAACTGCACCGTCACCGGCAACCGCGCCGTCACCCACGGCGGCGGCGTGTATGTGGCCAAGGGCAAGACCTTCACCATGAGCGGCGGCACGATCACCGAAAATCAGGTGGGCAACGGCAAGGAGGACGCTGCCCGTTACGGCGGCGGCGTATTTAATGCCGGCACCATGACCATAAACGGCTCCGCCACCATCTCCTACAACGCCAAGTACGGCAGTCGCGGCGGCGAGAAGCTGGACGGTGCCGGTATCTACAACAACGGCACGCTGACCATGAACAGCGGCACCATCGGGAACAACACCGGCAAACACGGCGCTGCGGTGTACGTCGCCAGCGGCAAAACCTTCCACATGAACGGCGGCACCCTTGAAAATAACCGATCCAGCGGCGGCAGCGGCGGCGCGGTGTGTGTGCTGGGTACGTTCAACATGAAAAACGCTACCATTAAGAACAACAGCACAGGCAATCTGGGCGGCGGCGTATACATTCCGGAGGGCGGCACGTTCAACATGAACGAAAACTCCCTGATCTCGTATTGCAGCGGCAGCCACGGCGGCGGTGTATTCAATCAGGGCACGTTCAACATGACCAGCGCCACCATTGACCACTGCACCGCTACCAACAGCACCGGCCACGGCGGCGGCCTGTGTGCCGACGCGCCCGCCAAGCTCGTCGGTGCCACCATCAGCAACAACACCGCCGACCTCGGCGGCGGCGTGTTCGTCGGTCAACCCGACGCGCTGACCATGGACGAAAACACCGAAATCATCCACAACACCGCCAAGAAGGGCAACAACCAGCCCTTTTCCAGAGGTTCCGGCGGCGGTATCTACGTCTTTAACGGTGCCTCGCTGACGCTGAACGGCGGCACCATCTCCGGCAACACGGCCACCAACGGCGGCGGTATCGGCGGCGAAGGCACGCTGACCCTCTCCGGCAGCGTGGTCGTCAGCAACAACACGGCCACCAACGACGGCGGCGGCCTGTACCTGTATGAACGCGCCGCGTTCACCGTCAACGACGGCGCTCGCATCGAAAACAACTCCGCCACCCACGGCGGCGGCGGTGCGTTCAACACCTCTCCCCAAGGGCTGACCATCAACGGCGGCACTATCTCCGGCAACACCGCCAACAACGGCGGCGGCATCTACAACTCCAGCGGCCGTATCGCCGAAAGCTTTATGGACGCGCTTTCCAAAGAGCAGATTTATAATCCCAGCAAGGGGCCGGTGCTGAACCTCAACGGCGGCACCATCACCGGCAACACCGCCAGAACCCGCGGCGGCGGCGTGTTCGCCATCGACGGCGGCAAGGACACGGAGACCCGCGTCCGCATCAGCGGCACCGCCAGCGTCATCGGCAACACCGTCAACAGCAAGGCCAACAATATCTATTTGGACGGCACCGACCTGCAAATCGTCAGAACCGGCTTCTTCGGCACCGCCGGTATCACCAAGAAGGACGCAAAGATCAACGAAACCAGGATCCTGACCACCTACATTGAGTACTTCCAGGCGCCCGATGTGGTGTCCCAGTACGCCCACCGCTTCGCCTACGATGACCCCAACTTCGCCATCAAGACCGACGGCTGGCTGGGCTGCGCCCACCAGAACGTGGACGAGACCACGAAGAAGTGTACCGCCTGCGGCGCTGAGGACTTCGTATTCAAGGTGGTGAGCGGCACACAGAAGGGCAGCGCCACCAACTACTACCAGCGTCTCGAAACCGCCATGTCTGCGCTGACCGACGGCGGTACGCTGACGCTGTTGGATGACGTTCCCGCCACCATGGAGCTGAACAGCCCCGTCACCTACACGCTGGACATGAACGGCAAGAAGGCGGATGCGGGTATCTGCGTCAGCGCCGGCAGCGTCACCATTAAGAACTGCACCAATGCGGCTGTCAAAACGCAGGTGGACGTGAACGGCGGCGAGGCCGTCATCCCTGACGGCACCTTCGGCAACGTCAACGTGGGCGGCGGCACCGCCACCATCTCCGGCGGCACGTTCAACCGCCTGACCGTCAACAGCGGCAATGCCAGGCTGTCCGGCGGCACGTTCAGCGTCATCCGGAACTTCCGCGGCGGCGACAGAGGCACCGTGGGCGCTCTGCTGGCCGAGAACTGCGGCTACTGGAACGAGGACAAGGAGGACTGGCGCGACGGCCACTATCAGGTGGTGGAGAACACCACGGTGAAGTCCACGCTGGTGGAGCTGGTGATCAATCCGGAAGATGCCAGCGTGACGTATGGCACTGCCCGCACCTTGACCGCAAACATGGTGAATTGGGAAGGAAATACGGCCTTCACTTATAGCTGGACACTGGACGGTACTGCTGTTACCGGTAATGGCAGCAGCTACACCCTTCCCGCCACCACAAATGCGGGCGAACACATCGTCAAGTGTGTCGCTACCTGCGCTGATGGCTCCTATACCGCCACAAAGACAGTAACGGTGAACCCGAAGGCGTTGACCACAGACGACTACACCGCCCCTGCCGCCAAGACTGATCTGGCCTACACCGGAACCGCACAGAACCTTGTCACCGGCGGCAGCTTTCCCTCGACTATCACCGGCTGCCAAATCCTGTTCCTGCAACCCAACGGCACATGGGAGGAGACTACCCCCACCGGCACCGATGCCGG
>CAZTHY010000077.1:0-5918 GCA_964613205.1 uncultured Oscillospiraceae bacterium | reverse complement strand
CTGCGCTGTTCTCAACACCAACATCACCGCCGACACCGGTGCGGTGCTGGGCGGCATGGTCAGCCGCAACTACGGCATCATCCGCAACAGCTATGTGCAGGGCGGCACGCTGACTTCCAATACCACCACGGCCACCGGCCATGCCGGTTTCGTGGGCGCCAACGAGGAGGGCGGCCTTATCGAGCGGTGCTGGACGTCCATGACCGTCAACACCAAGAGCGACTACGCCGGCGGTTTCGTGGGTCTCGGCTACGGCGGCACCATCAAGGACTGCTTTGCGCTGGGCAATGTCACCGCCCGCGGCTACTCCGGCGGCTTTGTGGGGCGGTCGGTGTACAGCGGCAACACCTATGAAAACTGCTACGCCGCCGGTACCGTCACCGTCACCAGCGGTGTGGAGGGCAACGGCTTCATCGGCGGCAACAAGCCCGATTCCAGTTTCCAGGTCGAACAGAACGAGGGCGTCAACAACTGCTACTACAACAGCGCCGTGTCCGGAAATGCTTACGATGCAAAGGCAAAGTCCTTGACAGAGATGGAGCCCGGTTTTGCGGCTTTGCTGGGTACGGCTTGGGAGCAGAGTCCAGACAAGAACAACGGCCTGCCGTATCTGACCGGCGTGGATGCGCCGGAGAGCGCAACTTCCACGGAGATCACGGTGGAGATCGCCATCGCCACCTACGACAAGACCACCTACGGCTTCTCCCAAATGGGCAAGACCATCAGCCTCACCATGGACAGCAACGGCAACACCCGTGTGGTGGACGTGATGGACGCGGCGCAGAAGCAGGGCAAGCTGACGTATAGTTATGCCACTACGTCCACCTTCGGCCGGTTCATCCACACCATCAACGGCCGCGCCGTGAACGAGCCGGACGGCTGGATGTTCACCATCAACGACACGCTTTCCAACGTCTCCGCGTCGCTGGCCACGGTGAAAAATGGCGACAAGCTGCTGTGGTTCGAGGGCACCACCGAGAACCACTTCCAGGGTCCCACTTGGGAGGAACTGTCCAATCCCACCGCGGATTGGGTGTATATCAGCACCGTGGAGCAGCTTGTGGAACTGGCGAAGGCTGTCAGCGAGGAAGTACTGGGCAAGAATTACCGCCTGACCGCTGACCTTGACTTGAAGAACGTGGAGTTCACCGGTATCGGCAGCGCTGGCGCGCCCTTCACTGGCAAGTTTGACGGCCAGTACCACACTATTAAGAACGTTACGATCAACAAGAGCAGTGGCACCGGCGTGGGCTTCTTCAACGTCATCAAGGGTGCCACCATCATCAATCTGACGCTGGAGAACGTCACTGTCACCGGCGACAAGAACGTCGGCGGCTTGGTGGGTCACGCACAGGTACAGTTGGACAAGAACGACCTGTCGAAGAATATCGCCAACCTCATCGGTAACTGCGCCGTCAGCGGCGTCGTCACCGGCAGCGTCAGCGTCGGCGGACTGGTGGGTTGGAACGATGGCACGACCGACAGCGATACCGGCTTCTCCGTGGCCAGCTCCATCAACAACAGCCGCGCCGATGTCACCGTTACCGGTACCGGCAGCAGCACCGAAACCAACAACAAGATCGGTGGACTGGTGGGCGACAACGCAGGTGCCATCACCGGCAGCAGCGCCACCGGCGACGTCTCCGGCGCGAACATGGTGGGCGGCCTTGCCGGTAACAGCACCGGCAGCGTCTACGACAGCCACGCCGAGGTTGAAGTGGACGGCGACGCCAATGTGGGCGGCTTCGTCGGTTTTGCCAGCGGAACGATTCGTTCGTGCTACAGCCTGGGTGATGTGCGCGGCAACGACTATACCGGCGGCTTTGGCGGCAGCATCAGCGGCATAGTGGATACCGCCATGAGTGCCGGTGTGGTGAACGGAGTCACGAGAATGCGCTCCGGCGGCGGCTATATCGGCGGCTTTGTGGGGCATCTCACCGGTACACTGTCGGGCTTAGACAACCAGATCACCGTGAAGAAGGTGCATGGCTACTGCCCCGGCAGTCTGCCTCCTGTGGGCAATAAGGCTGAATTCACCAGCGCCGCACAGGTAACGGCGCTGGAAGGCATGACGCTGACTACCATGCCTGATGTCAGTACGACTATCTACGACCTGTTCCGCGTCTACCTGCCGGTCATTCAGAGCGGGCTGGACGGCTTCCATGACGGCGCGGTACCTTACGGCACGGCGAAGAACACCGCTATCACGCTGGGCACCGTACCGGAGGGCATGACGGTGGAGTACACCGTGCTGACCGAGAACGATTATGTCGCGGCAGCAGCCGATGGCAAGTCGCTGAAGCTTGTAAAGCAAAACAACGTTACAGCGCCTGTCTCCATTGAAGTCAAGGTGAAACTGACCAATGATGCAGACGACGCCTGCGGCGAAAAGACCGTCACCGTCCGGCTGCTGGCGCAGTACACCGATCTGCTCCACAAGCTGGCGCAGGGCTATCAGAATACCACCGACCGCTGGGCGGCCATGGACATGATGGCCTATGGCAAGCTGCGCACCGCACAGTACGGTCTCACCGCCGATGCGAAGCAGAACATCATCAACCTGCTGATCGGCGACGTGACAAAGGCGAAACCCAGCGTCAGCGACTACAGCCGTGCGGAGATCGTACTCCGCTCGCTGGGCATCGACTCCACCAGACTTTCCCCTGCCAACAGCGGGGCGGTGGTGAGCAACGCGGCCAAGCTGCACAGCGCCGATTTGACCGCAACCCATTATACCGCACCGTATATCCTGCTGGCCAATATGCAGGGCAACGTGAACTTGACCGCGGCGCAGATCAACAGCCTCATCACGCTGCTGGCGAACAACGCCGGTGACGACGGGCTGTTCTCCACCACCTATGCGGGCGTTTCCTACATCGACCCCGACACGGCAGCTGCCACGCTGGCGGCCTTGCAGCCCCATGTTGCCGGAAACACCGCCGCCCGAAATCTGGCGGATAAGGTGGAAACCGGCTTGAAGGACTACTTCGCCGCCAACGGCACCTTCGGCAACGCCAACTCCGACGCCTTCGCCGTCATCGGCTTCATCGCCGCAGGGGTGAACCCCTACGAGGTCAAGACCGCCACCGGCAAGACGCTGGTGGATGCGCTGCTGAGCTGGGTCAACGATGCGAACACCGCTTTCCAGTATCCTAACTGGAACACCGGCGAGTTGGCGGACAACGATATGGCCACGGAGCAGGGCTTCCGCGCGCTGGTGGCGCTGGAGCAGTTCAACACCAACGGCCATAAAGCCTACAACGTCTACGATTTCAGCGCCAACCGCGTTGTCGCGGGTCAGGCCACCGGTACCGGTACCACAGAGGAACCGGAGGAGCCGGAGGAGACCGACGAGATCACCGTCAGCGTCACCATCAGCGCCCCCAACGGCACATGGCTCAGCAAGTCCGTTACGGTGAAGAAGGGCAGCACCGTCTACCACGCCTTTGTGAAGGCACTGGAGGGCAGCGGCATTTCCCAGAGCGGCGCAGCAAGCGGCTACGTCCGCTCCATGACGAAGGACGGCGTGAAGTATGGCGAGTTCACCCATGGCGAGAACTCCGGCTGGCTGTACATGGTCAACGGTATGCTGCCTACCGTGGGCTTGACCAGCTATCACATTAACGACGGCGACAGCATCTACTGGTACTACACGGTGGACTGGACGAAGGATCCCGCTGCCAGCGCCATACTGGAGGAAGAAGTGACGGCGGAGGACGTCATCAAGCTCATCGACGCCATCGGTACGGTGACGCTGGACAGCGGTGACGCCATCAACGCCGCCCGCATGGCCTACAACAAGCTGTCCGCCGAGGAAAAGGCCAAGGTCACCAACTATGACGTGCTGCTGGCGGCAGAGGCGGCCTACGCCGAACTGCTGCTGGCGGAAAAGGAGAAGGAGACCGCCGCCACCGACTGGCAGACGCCTTATAAGAAGGCGCTGGACGAGGCGGCAAAGCGGGAGCTGGCCTTCGGTGACGAGTGGCTGGCCATCGCACTGGCGCGCAGCGGCAAGACGGTGCCGGAGGGCTACTACGACAGCATCCTCAAGGCGGTGCAGGCCGCCGAGGGCAACCTCAGCGACACCAAATACACCGAGTATTCCCGCACCATCCTCGCCCTGACGGCGCTGGGCAAGAACCCCGCCGACGTGGGCGGCTACGACCTGCTGAGTAAGCTGGCGGACATGGACAAGGTGACGTATCAGGGCATCAACGGCGCTATCTTCGCTCTTATCGCGCTAGACAGCGGCCACTATGAGGTGCCCGCCGCACCGGAGGGTGCCATCCAGACCAGCCGTGAAGCGCTGGTGGCCTACCTCCTTGAGGCAGAGCTGCCGGAGGGCGGCTGGACGCTGAGCGGCTCCGCCGCCGACGTGGACATCACCGCCATGGTTTTGCAGGCACTGGCCAACTATCAGAGTGAGGAAGAGGTCAAAAACGCTGTGGAGCGCGGGCTGAACACCCTTTCCGCTTTACAGCTTGCCGACGGCGGATTCGGCAGCTGGGGCACGGTGAACAGCGAGTCCTGCGCCCAGGTCATCATCGCGCTGACGGCGCTGGGCATCGATCCCGCCACCGACAGCCGGTTCCTCAAGCACGGCTTCTCTCCGCTGGACGCCCTGTGCGCGTTCTACACGGAGGGCGGCTTCCGCCACAGCAAGGACGGCGCAGTGGATGCCATGGCCACGGAACAGGCGCTGTGCGCCCTGACGGCCTACTACCGCTTCACCAACCACCTGTCCGCCCTCTATGACATGGCGGACACGGCCGCCGCCGCTGCACCTGCCCAGCCCACCGTGCCGGTGGAGGAGGAAGAAGGGGAG
Source organism: uncultured Oscillospiraceae bacterium (assembly GCA_964613205.1). GTDB lineage: Bacteria > Bacillota > Clostridia > Oscillospirales > Oscillospiraceae > Vescimonas. The sequence goes on along the minus strand of CAZTHY010000077.1, from coordinate 1,093 downwards.
ACCTCCGTGGTGGTGTGGATCGCTGTGGGCGTGGCGGCAGTCGGCGCTGCCGGCGGACTGCTGGCGGTGCGCCGCCGTAAGAGGGACTGACCGTGAAGCGCCGCATCAAGCATTTTTTCCTCCTGACCGCACTGACGCTGCTGCTGGCGGCTCTGACCGCCTGCGGCGCGTCCGGCGGTGGGGAAGGGGAGCTTACCTGCACCGTCTCCATCTCCTGCGCCACAGTGCTGGACAACTGGGAGCAGTGCGACGAGAGCAAACGCGGCCTTATTCCAGCCGACGGCATTTTCCTGCCGGAGACGGAGGTGTCGTTTACGGAAGGGGAGAGCGTCTTTGACGTGCTGGAACGGGTGTGTAAAGCCAATCGGCTTCACATGGAATCCAGCTTCACCCCCGCCTACGGCAGCGCCTATGTGGAGGGCATCGGCAACCTGTACGAGTTCGATGTGGGTGCCCTGTCCGGCTGGATGTACGCGGTAAACGGCTGGTTTCCCAACTACGGCTGCTCCCAGTACGTCTTACAGGACGGCGACACGGTGGAGTGGCGCTACACCTGCGATTTAGGCGCGGATGTGGGTCAGATCATGTCATGAGAGAAAGCCCTGCGGGGCTTTCTTTCTTTTTTGGCTGCTTTTGATGTACTTTCGCAAAGTTGCCCTTGTCAAGCGGAAGGTTTTGGTTTATAATAATTGATTGCAAACACAACACAGGAAAAGGTGAAACAATATGGAACGTATGAAAATCGCCGCGATCTTTGCCGATCAGGAGACGCTGGGCGGCAAGGAGATCACCGTCTGCGGCTGGGCTCGCACCATCCGCGACATGAAAACCTTCGGCTTCATCGAGCTGAACGACGGCTCCTGCTTCAAGAATTTGCAGGTGGTCATGTCCGCCGATGAGCTGGCCAACTACAAGGACATCGCCGCCCAGAACGTCGGCGCGGCACTGATCGTCCACGGTACCGTGGTGCTGACACCGGAGGCCAAGCAGCCTTTGGAGGTACGCGCCGCCGCCATCGAGGTGGAGGGCAAGTCCACCCCCGACTATCCCCTGCAGAAGAAGCGCCACAGCGTGGAGTTCCTTCGTACCATCC
>CAZTHY010000076.1:0-5967 GCA_964613205.1 uncultured Oscillospiraceae bacterium | reverse complement strand
CGCCGGTGTTCAGGTTGACCACATACTTGACCTCGCCCATGATGGAGCGGCAGACGGTGGCGATGTTCACGCCGTTCTCCACCACGATGTGAAGCTCGATGGACACGGTGCCGTCGTCGTTGTAGGTCACTTTCACGCCCTTGCTCATGGCTTCGGGGCGCAGCAGGTGGACAAGGCCATCGGTCATACTGCGCTGCGCCATGCCCTTCACGCCGAAGCAGTTGGTGGCGGCGGCGCCGGTAATGGTGGTAAACACCGCGTCGCTGATGGTGATCTCACCGTTTTCAGTGGGGACTTTTATCATAACGGACTTCCTTTCTGCGGAACTAAAAATACATACTAATATAGCTTATTATATACTACTTTCCCGCGGAGTACAAGAGAAATTTACGTCTGCCGCCGTTTTCGGCCTTTTTCGGCAAAATTCGCCCCTTTGGGAAAGGGTCGCCCCCGCCGGAGGGAGGTCCGGCGGGGGCACAAGGAAAGGGGGTTCGCGATGAAGAAGCGAACACACAAAGGGGGAGTCACATGAAGAAGAGGGGGAAATATCGGTGTGGCTGGGGTAGAGGTGGTCAGTCTCCGCCCTGCCGCCGTCAGCGGCGGCTGCCGAAGAAATAGTTGTAGAAATCCTGCCAGCTATCGGGGATCTGTCCGCCGTAGCCGCCGTAATTGTCGTAGTTGTCGTAGTAGTTGCTGCCGCTGTCGGTGTCCTCCTCGGTGCCGGTGGTCTGAGGCTGGGCATCGAAGGTCAGCTCGGTGGTGATATACGCGCCGTCGCGGTACACCGTCAGCGTGACGGTATCACCGGCGCGGTAGCGCTTCATGGCGGCGGTCATATCCTGACGCGACGTCAGCTCGGTGTCGTCCATCTTGGTGATGACATCGCCCAGCCGCAGTCCCGCACGGTCGCCTGCGCCGCCGTCCACCACGGAGTAGACGAACACGCCCCGACTGAGATCAATGCTGTACTGCGCCGCCATCTGCGCCGTCATGGTGCCGGCGGTGATGGCCATATACGCCTTGTCCGTCACCTGCCCGTTCTCCATGATGTCAGTGACGATGGCCTTCACGTCGCTGATGGGGATGGCGAAGCCCAGTCCCTCCACGGTGGTGGAGGAGTAGGTGCTGTACTTGGCGGACACGATGCCCACCACCTCGCCGTACAGGTTCACCAGCGGCCCGCCGGAGTTGCCCGGGTTGATGGCGCAGTCCACCTGAATCATATTAAAGGGCGTACCGTCCACGTTGATGGCGCGGTTGCAGCTGGACACATAGCCCACGCTTTGGGAGAAGGTCAGCTCGCCCAGCGGGTTGCCGATGGCCAGCGCCATGTCGCCAACGTTTACGTCGGCACTGTCGCCCAGCACCACAGGGGTCAGCTCATCGGCCTCGATCTTTAAGACCGCCACATCGTAGTCGCTGTCGCCGCCGATGACGGTGGCGTCGTAGGTGTCGCCGTTGTACAGCGTGACTTTCACGCTGGATGCGCCGCTGACCACATGGTGGTTGGTGACGACGTAGCCGTCCTCGCTGATGATGAAGCCGGAGCCGCTGGAAGCGGACTGGGTGGTCTGGCCGAAGAAGTTGGTGCTCTGGGACGAGCAGTTGATGGAGACGGTGCTGTTCACCACGGCGGCGTAGACCTCCGCCGGTTCCATCTTCGTCTGGCCGTTGACCTTGTTCACCTGCACCGTCACCGGCTTGCGGCCGCTCTCCTGTAATGTGGCGCTGTCGCTGTCGGTGCTGTTCGCCAGCGCCGCGCCGCCGTAGCCCGCTGCGCCGCCGACGACGGCACAGGCCAGCACCGCCGCCGTGATCTTTACGCCGGTCTTTTGGAAGAAGGTCTGCTTCTTCTCCGGCTGGGGCGTGTGGTGGGCGGGAACGTAGTCGTCATGGGGCAGCTGGTCGCGGTTGGTATAGCGATACTGGTCGCTGCTTCTGAAATCGTCGTTATAATACATGAAGGATGCCTCCTAAGCTGCGCGGTTCACTTGCCGTGGGTCGTATTTTCTCACGTCGGCGCTTGTGGTATGCGCCAAACCGTGGTATGATGTGGAGGAAAGGAACGGTAAAAACACGTCCCTTGCTCTGTTTATACTTATAGCATACTCAGATTTCTTAATTCTACCTTTAAGTTTCGGTGGAAATTTTGAATTTTTTGAAAACGTGGAGGTGAACGCCATGCTGCGGCTGGATCAGATACGGCTCCGTCCCGACGAAAACGAGGCACTTTTACCGGCGAAGTGCGCCGCGCTGCTGCGGGTAAAGGTGGAGGACATCGTCTCCTGCACCGTGCTGCGCCGCGCCATCGACGCGCGGGAGGAGCTGACCTTCGTGTACACGGCGGCAGTGGAGGTGCGTCAGGAGGCCAACGTACTGCGGCGGTGCCGCGACCGGCGGGTGACCGCCTATGCGCCGGAAGCATACGTCCTCCCCCCTGTTCTGTCTGCGCCGGAGATACCGCCCATCGTGGTAGGAGCGGGTCCTGCGGGGCTGTTCGCCGCGCTGGTGCTGGCCAAATGTGGGCTGAAACCCATCCTGTTGGAGCGGGGACAGCCGGTGGAGCGGCGGCAGCAGGACGTGGCGCGGTTCTGGAGCGGCGGCGAGCTGGACAGCGAGAGCAACGTCCAGTTCGGCGAGGGCGGCGCAGGGGCGTTTTCCGACGGCAAGCTGAACACCGGCACGAAAGACGTGCGCCACCGGTTCATTCTGGAGACGCTGGTACGCTGCGGCGCGCCGGATACCATCCTCACCGATGCCAAGCCCCATGTGGGCACCGACTATCTCCACATCGCCCTGCGCCGTATGCGGCAGGAGCTGACATCGCTGGGGGCGGACATCCGCTTCGGTGCGCGGCTGGAACAAATCGTCACCGAAAACGGTGCCGTCACCGCCGTCACCGTGGCGCAGAATGGCGAAACGTACACCCTCCCCGCCAAAACGGTGCTGCTGGCGCTGGGGCACAGCGCACGGGACACCTTTGCAATGCTGTACCGCGCGGGGATGCACATGGAGCAGAAGCCCTTTGCCATGGGTGTGCGTATCGAGCATAGGCAGGCGGACATCGACACCGCCCAGTACAAGCGGCTGGCGGGACACCCCGCCCTGCCGCCCAGCACCTACAAGCTGTCCTGCCACCTGCCCAATGGCCGCAGCGCCTTTTCCTTCTGCGTCTGCCCAGGTGGAGAGGTGGTGGCCGCCGCGTCGGAACAGGGCGGCACCTGCACCAACGGCATGAGCGAATACGCCCGCGCCAGGGAAAATATCAACGGCGCACTGCTGGTGAACGTGACACCGGAGGACTTCCCCTCGCCCCATCCGCTGGCGGGTATCGACTTGCAGCGGCAGGTGGAGCGGGCGGCCTACGACCTGACCGGCGGGTATCGCGCCCCCTGCCAGCGGGTAGAGGACTTTTTGCAGGGCGTACCCAGCGAACAGGCTGGTCGCGTCCGACCCAGCTACCGCCCCGATGTGGTGTTCACCGACCTGCACCGCTGTCTCCCGCCCTTTATCGCGGAGACGCTGGCGCTGGCGCTGCCGGTGCTGGGTCGAAAGCTGAAGGGCTACGACGACGGCGACGCGCTGCTCACCGGCGTGGAGACACGCTCCTCCTCACCGGTGCGGCTGGTGCGAAACGATCACTATGAAAGCAGCATACGCGGGGTGTACCCCTGCGGCGAAGGGGCAGGCTACGCCGGCGGCATCCTGTCCGCCGCCGCCGACGGTATGCGCTGCGCGGAAAAAGTTTGGGAGGTTTACCAATGAGAAAGATCGCGGTTTACGACAATTTCACCGAGCCGAAGCACCGGAAGATGATCGACGAAACGGCCACGCAGTACGGCTTCACCGTGGACTACTATGTATCCCCTGCCACGGTGCCGCCGGAGAAGCGGGGCGAGTATGAGGTGGTGTACGGTATGCCCCCTCGCGGCGATTTGAAGGATTTCACATCGCTGAAATGGTTCTGCGGCAGCTTCGCCGGTGTGGACGCCTATTTGGATGACGCCCTCTATCCCGATCCCGCCGTCATGCTGTCCAACTCCTCCGGTGCCTACGGTGTGACCATTGCGGAACACCTTATCATGGTGACGCTGATGCTGCTGCGCCATGAGGTGGACTACTGCGGCGACGCCGCCGCCCACCGCTGGGGTGCGGTGAAGCCTATGCGCTCCATCATCGGCAGCACCATCACCGTGCTGGGCACCGGCGACATCGGCACCCAGTTTGCCCGCCGTGCCAAGGCCATGGGCGCTGCCTCTATCCGCGGCGTGCGGCGGACGAAGAAGCCCGCCGACGTCGCCTTCGATGCCATCTACACCACCGACGAGCTGGATTCCCTCCTGCCCGACACCGACATTCTGGTGCTGGCCATGCCCTCCACGCCGGAGACGGAGGGACTTCTCAGCGCGGCGCGTATCGCCCTTCTGCCGGAGACGGCCTTTGTGGTCAACGTAGGCCGCGGCAGCGCCATCGACCAGTCGGCGCTGGTGGACGCCCTCAACGCGGAGAAGATCGCCGGTGCGGCGCTGGACGTGTTCGTCACCGAGCCGGTGCCGGAAAACGACCCCATTTGGACGGCCAAGCACCTGCTGCTGACACCCCACATCTCCGGTCAGATGAGTCTCGGCTACACGCGGGACAAGAACGTGGAGCTGTTCTGCGAGGACTTGGCGCGGTATGGCCGCGGGGAGAAGCCCCAGCGGTTGGTAGACCGGAAAGTAGGCTATTAAACGCGACCCATTCGCCGTGAAAGGAGGGAGCGCCGTGGCGGATCGCGTCATACTCCACTGTGACCTGAACTGCTTTTTTGCGTCGGTGGAGCTGCTGGACAAGCCCGCTTTATGGGAAGTGCCGGTGGCGGTGTGCGGCGACCCCGCCTCCCGCCACGGTATCATACTGGCCAAAAACGAACCGGCCAAGAAGCGGGGCGTGCAGACGGCGGAGACGGTGTGGCAGGCCAAGAAGAAATGCCCCGTGCTGGTGCTGCTGCCGCCCCACCATGAGTTATATAAGGAATATTCCAAGAAAGTGAACGCCATCTACGAGCGGTTCACCGATCTGGTGGAGCCGTTTGGCATCGACGAGAGCTGGCTGGACGTAACAGGCAGTCTCCACCTGTTCGGCGGCGACGCGAAGGCGCTGGCCGATCGTATCCGCGAGACGGTGAAGGCGGAGACCGGCCTTACCGTCAGCGTCGGCGTGTCATTTAATAAGGTGTTCGCCAAGCTGGGCAGCGATCTGAAAAAGCCGGATGCCACCACCGTCATCGACCGCGACCACTGGCAGGACATCGTATGGCCGCTGCCGCTGGGGGATATGCTCTTTGCCGGAAAAGCCGCCCAGCGGACGCTGGGACAGTTCGGCATCGAAACCATCGGCCAGCTGGCCGCACTGCCGGAAGCGCTGCCGCAGCAGCTTTTGGGCAAGATGGGGCACCAGCTATGGCGCTACGCCAACGGTCTGGACGACGGTGCCGTCCGCCCCAGCCACCAGCGGGAGCCGGTGAAGTCGGTGGGCAACGGCACCACGTTCCCCGACGATCTCGTCCGCTGGCCGCAGATCAAAGAGGGGCTTGCGCCCCTGTGCGACAGCGTGGCCACACGGCTGCGGCAGCAGGGCTTGTACGCCGGCGGTGTCAGCGTGGCGCTGAAAGGGGCGGATTTCAAAACCGTCAGCCGTCAGATGCGGCTGGAGGAGCCCACCCACCTGATGCGGGAGATATGGGACACGGCACAGACGCTGGCGCGTCAGATATGGAAGCCGCCTACGCCTATCCGCGCCATGACGGTGACGGCGCTGTACATCACCGACAGCGGTCAGTCCTACCGGCAGTTAGACCTGCTGGGCACCACGGCGGCGGAGAAAAGCGAGAAGCAGGAAAAGCTGGAGACGGCGGTGGACGCCATTCGTGAGAAGTACGGCAGCGGCGCTATCACCTTCGGCCGCCGTCCCCGCCCCGTTGACCAC
>CAZTHY010000075.1:0-5978 GCA_964613205.1 uncultured Oscillospiraceae bacterium | reverse complement strand
CTCGTCAAACCGCTCCACGTCCTCCACGCCGGAGACGGTCAGCTTCTCCCGCCCCTCCAATTGCAGCCGGTGGGCGTTGTCGCCCGTCAGTTCGTAAGGCATGAAAATTCCCCCTCGTACATGGTGTTCACCATTGTATGAGGGGGCGGTGTGGAGTATGCCAGTCTCACACGACCTCGCGGTACATAGCCGCTGCCGCGTCCTTGCCGACGTTTTCGGTGACGGACAGCACCTCCACCGTCACGGTTTTCGCGCCGAAGCGGATGGAGATGGTGTCGCCCACCTTCACATCGTAGGACGCCCGCTGGACACGTCCGTTGACGGTGACGCGCTCTGCGTCGCAGGCTTCATTGGCCACGGTGCGCCGCTTGATGAGACGGGAGACTTTCAGGTATTTGTCAAGTCGCATAGTATCACTTTCATCTCAGCACTTGTGGAAAAGACCGGCTTGCGCCGGTCTTTTGGGTGGGTGTTACTTCGCCACAGCGTCCTTGAGCTGCTTGCCGGCCTTGAACACGGGAGCCACGGTAGCGGGCAGAGAGATCATCTCGCCGGTACGGGGGTTGCGGCTCATACGCGCTTCGCGCTTCTTGGGCTCGAAGGAGCCAAAGCCCATGATGGCCACCTTGTCACCGTTGTGCAGGGACTCGGTCACAGCCGCCATGAAAGCGGATAGCGCCAGGTCGCTGTCCTTCTTGGACAGGCCGGACTTCTCGGAAATGGCAGCAATGAGTTCGCTCTTATTCATTAGTAGTTCCTCCCAAAAATTTAAGAATTCTTTCGTTATGCCGCAGCACTCTGCGGCTATCCTAAAACGATTGCGGATCGTATTAAGAACGTTTTGCCCGCTCCCACAGAGCGGTGAGCTGGTCCAGCGACATCTCCCGCAGCGCTTTCCCCTCCGCCATGTCCTCCATGGCGCGGTAGCGGCGGATGAATTTCTCGCAGGTACGGTTGACGGCGTCCTCGGGGTCGATGCCCTCGAACCTGCCGACTTTCACGGTGGCAAACAGCACGTCGCCCAGCTCGTCGGCCACGCCGTCGCCGCTCTCGATGGCCTGACGGAGTTCACCGACTTCCTCGTCCAGCTTGTCCAGTGCGCCGTGGACGTCCTTCCAGTCGAAGCCGTCGGCGGCGGCCTTGTTTTGCAGCTTCTCCGCCCGCCACAGGCCGGGGAGACTGCGTGCCACCGCATCCAGCGCCTCACCGGTGGAGCGCTGGCCTTTTTCCTGCCGCTTCAGCTCGTCCCAGCTCACCAGCACCTCGTCCGGCGTTCTGTCGTCCCCCTCGGGGGAAAAGACGTGGGGATGGCGGTAGAGCAGCTTGCGCACCACGCCGTCACACACGTCGTCCATGGTGAAGCGCCCCGCGTCGGACTCGATACCGGCGTGGAACACCACCTGCATCATCACGTCGCCCAGCTCCTCCTTGAGAAGATCGGCGTTGTGGGTGTCGATGGCCTCGGCGGCCTCGTAGGCTTCCTCCAAAAGACCGCGCCGGATGGTCTCGTGGGTCTGGACTTTATCCCACGGGCAGCCCTCCGGCGAACGGAGCAGACGGATGATCTCCACCAGATCGTCGAAGCCATAGCGCGGTTTCCTAACAAAATTTATCATACTTGCGCTCCTATTGCAAGAGATTTTCCGCTATCAGCGAAAAAAGTTCATGAAAGGCGGAGAAATTGGGCGATTTTTCCACCCTTTGGCAGATTCAATACGTCCTGTCGTGTCACCGTACCGGTGGCCAGCGCCAGAATGACGTACACCGCCGCCGCCAGCAGGATGGCCGGCACCACCGCCCACCGCTGCGGCAGGACGTGGAGCAGCAGCGTGTAGCCCGACCGCGCCGCCAGCGCCATGACGGCGGTAATGAGCAGCGGCTTGCCCAGCAGCCGCACATACCCCACCCGATAGGGGACGTACCGCGCCACGGCGATCAGATTCAGCGCGGCGATGAAGGCATAGCAGTACAGCGTGCTGACGGCGGCGCCGCGGATGTTCACCGCCGGATCGCCCACCATCAGATAGTTGGTGGCCAGCTTCATGCCGCCGCCCAGCAGCAGCGTCACCACGGGGATGTGGGGCTTGCCATAGGCTTGCAGCACGCCGTTGGTCACCACCATCAGGCACACGCACACACAGGCCAGCCCCAAAAAAGTCAGGTGGTACGCAGCCGCCCGCGCCGTTTCCTCCACGGCGGGGTACAGCAGCAGCAAGATGGGCTCCGCCAGCACCGAAAGTCCTACTCCTGCCGGCAGCGCCACCAGCACCGTCAGCTTCATGGCCTGCCCCGCCGCCGCTCCGGCGGCCTTTTTGTCGCCGCGGGTCAGCGCGGCGGTGACGGCGGGCATGAGGCTTACCGACAGGGGGTAGATGAAGGAGGGCACCAGCATGAACAGCGTCATGCCGAAGGTGTACTCGCCGTAGAGGGCGGCGGTGTCGGCGGCGGAATAGCCCAGCGTGTTGTGGAGGGTGTCCGTCACCAGCGCCTGATCCAGCAGCGTGATGAGGTTCATCCCCACCGCACCCACGGTGATAGGCACCGTCAGCGACAGCAGCCGCGTGGCCGTTTCACGGCGGGACACCGGCACGTCGTTTACCGGCGGGAGACTGACGCGGCGGGCGGTGCAGACCGCCGTGACCATCAACCCCAGCGCCGCGCCCAGCGTCACGCCGCCGATGGCACCGGCGGCGCAGATCTCAAGGGGCTGCCCCTGATGGAGCAGCCACAGGCACAGCGACAGGCCGATAACCAGCTTGCCTGCCGATTCCGCCACCTGTCCGGCGGCGGTGGGCACCATGTCGCCCAGACCCTGTCCCAGTCCCCGTAGTGCCGACGTGAGACACACCAGCGTCACGGCGGGGCCCAGCGCCATGATGGCACCGGCGGCCAGCCCGTCGTGAAGCCAATTTGCCAGCAGCGCGGGGCAGAGACACATGACGGCGGAGCACACCAGCCCCATGCCGCCCAACAGCAGCAGCGCCGTGGAAAAGGCGCGGCGCACGCCGCCGCCCTGGTGCTTCACGTCACAGGCGGCCACCATGCGGCTTAGCGCCGTAGGCAGTCCGGCGGTGGACAGTACCAGCAGCAGCGAGTAGATGTTGTAGGCCACATAGAAGTGCGCCATGCCGGTGCTGCCCAGCAGGTTCCCCAGCGGGATTTTGTACAGCGCACCCAGCACCTTCGTCACCGCCACGGCCAACGCCAGAATGGCCGCGCCGCCCATGAAATTTTGGTGCTGCCCCTTGCTCACTGTCCGCCCTCCCGCCGTTTTATTTCAGCATTTCCTCGTGGAAGCGGCGGAAGGCTTCGATGTTCTCCGCCGTCTTTTCCGGCCGCTGGATGTACTCCAGCGGGAACTTGTGGTGAAAGACCCGCTCGATGCGGTTGTGCGCCGCGTCCACCATCTTGGTGGAGCCGCCTGCGCCCAGAGAGAGGATGCTGTGCAGCTCCTCCATGATGTAGATATTATACAGCCCCTCCGCGCCGGATATGCACCAGCCGGTGTTTTCAAAGCTGCCGGACATATACTTCTGCCGGTACAGGTAGTAGGGCTGAAAGCCCTGCTGCCGCAGCGTGGGGTCGGCGTAGTCCAGCATATCCGCCACGTCCTCCGCCGTGGGGATGGGCAGCCCCTCCAGCAGGATGCGGCTGCCCTTTTTCAGACTCAGCGTGTGGACGGTGATGTTGTCGGCACCGAAGGTCAGGCACCTGTCCAGCGTCCGGCGGAAGCCGTCTCTCGTGTCGGCGGGCAGTCCGGCGATGAGATCCATGTTGACGTGGGGAAAGCCCATGGACACCGCCAGATTCATGGCCTTTTCGATGTCCTCGGGACTGTGCTTTCGCCCGATGGCCTGCAATACCGCCGGTTCCAGCGACTGGGGGTTGACGCTGATGCGGTCGGCACCGTGGTCTAAGATGACCTGCAATTTGTCGTGGTCGATGGTGTCCGGCCGCCCCGCCTCGATGCAGTATTCTACGCAGCCGCTCAGATCAAAATGACGGTTCACCGCCGTCAGCAGCGTGTCCATCTGCTGCGCCGACAGCGTGGTAGGCGTGCCGCCGCCCATGTAGAAGGACTTGATCCGCAGCCCCGTCTCCCGCACCATCCGTCCTGCCGCTTCCACCTCCGCCAGCAGCGCCGCCAGATACGGCTCCATCAGCTTGAAGGACTTCTCCACCGAGGCGGAGACGAAGCTGCAATAGGCGCAGCGGGTGGGACAGAAGGGGATGCCGATGTACAGCGAGATGTCGTTGGGCTGTAAGTCCCGCTGGGCGCGCAGTCCCGCCACGGCGCACTCCACCGCCAGACGGCGGCGGGGTTTGGACACGCAGTACACATCCCGCAGCTCTCGGTTGGCCTGTGACGGCGTGGCACCCTGTTCCAGCATATTCCGCACCAGCTTGGCGGGGCGGATACCGGTCAGCGCACCCCAGGAGGGGGTGACGCCGGTGATGTCGCGGGCGGCACGGAAGAAGGACAGCTTCAGCGCCCGCTGCCGCAGCCGCTCCCGCTCGTATTCGTCCTCTGCGCCGTCGATCCGCACCCGTGCCGTGCCCTTGGCGGTCTTGCCGCCGCAGGTCAGCACCGTCACGCCGGTGGCGTAGGTCTTGCCCTCGTGGAGCGTCACGTCGCCGTGGCTGTCCCCCTCGTCGCCGTCGTAGACGGGGCGTTCCTCGGGGAAAAAGGCCAGCAGACTCTGCTCAATGGCGTAGCGGTCGTCGTGGCCGTGAAATGTCAGCTTCATCCCTTGCTCCCCTGCCGCATATAGGGGTTCACGCGGCGCTCAAAGTCCAGCGTCGTCTCGGCGTCGTGTCCCGGCAGCACACGGAGATTGCCCTCCAGACCGGCCAGCCGACCCAGCGACGCCAGCATTTCCCGATAGTCGCCGCCGGGGAAGTCGCACCGGCCGCAGGAGCAGCGGAACAGCGTGTCGCCGGAGAACAGGGTGTTCTCCCCCTCCACCAGCAGACACACGGAGCCCTTGGAGTGCCCCGCCGTCTCCAATACGCGGAGACGCAGAGCGCCTACCTCCAGCGTGTCGCCCTCCTGATAGAACCGCTGGTGGCCGTCGGTGAGACGCTGAAATTTCAGCTCCCCGCCCCGCCCCTCGCAGGTGTCCGCTTCGTGGATGTACACCGGTACATCGTGATTTTCCAGCAGCGGGCGGACAGCGGAGGTGTGGTCAAAATGGCCGTGGGTCAGGAAGATAGCGGTCAGCGTGCAGCCGGAGGCGGCCAGCAGCTTTTCGATGTGGGGCGCGTCGTCGCCCGGGTCGATGAGGGCGCAGACCTTGCTGCCCTCGTCGCACAGCAGGTAGCAGTTGGTCATGATGGGGCCCACTTGCAGCGTTTGGATGGTCATGGCAGCCTCCTTACAGCGTGTCGGTGTCCAGAATGATGGTGAGGGGGCCGTCGTTCAGGCTGTCCACCTGCATATACGCGCCGAACTCGCCGGTTTCGGTGTGGAAGCCCTTTTCGCGGCACAGCGCCACAAACTTCTCATACAGGGGGATGGCCACATCGGGGCGGGCAGCCGCCAGAAAGTCGGGGCGGCGACCCTTCTTGCAGTTGGCGTACAGCGTGAACTGGGACACCACCAGCAGCTCGCCGCCTACGTCGGTGAGACTGCGGTTCATCTTCTCGTTCTCGTCCTCGAAAATGCGAAGGCCGGTCAGCTTGTCCGCCAGCTTCTCCGCCTGCGCCACGGTGTCCTCATGGGTGACACCCAGCAGCACCAGAAAGCCCTGGCCGATCTTGCCCACCACGTTGCCGTCAATGGAAACGCTGGCGTGCTTCACTCTCGTCAATACAGCGCGCATAATTTGTACTCCTTTATACTGTGTGTAATCATTTTTTGGTGATTGGGGGTCTTTTCGTAGGGGCGGACGACTCTGTCCGCCCTTTTTCGGTTACGCAAAAGGTACGATACATTTCGTAGGGGTGGGGGGGGGCCGCGCCCCGCTGCAGCGCCCCCC
>CAZTHY010000074.1:0-6039 GCA_964613205.1 uncultured Oscillospiraceae bacterium | reverse complement strand
ACCGCCCTTGGCGGTCTTTTTTCACGAATACTTCCAATTTCTCTCCGGTTGTTTGAACTCGGTGCAGCGCTTTTCGTAGCTGGCCATGGCGGCGTCCTCGAAGGCCAAGGTGTCGGGCAAGCCCATCTTCCGCAGCAGCCACTTGCACAGCGGCGGATTCAGCAGCAGCAGAGGTCCGATGAGGGACGTGGCATACAAACCGCCGCGGCGGAAGCCCTCGATGTTCGTGTCGGGGTGGCGGCCGATGCCGCGGACGGTGTCCAGCCAGCCGCCGTCCTCCGGCGCGTCGTAGTGGAAACCGAACAGGCTCTTGAAGCCCACCACCTCCATACCTTCAAACGTGCCGAGGAAGAAGCTGTTGTGGCGCTTCATCATGGTATAGCGGACGGCGGAGGGCAGTAAGCCAAGCCCCTCCACGGCGGCGGCGCTGTCGCTGTCGATACGGCGGGCGAACACGTCCTGCGCGTTGCCGGTGAGCAGCAGGAGCTGCCCCGCGTCGATCTTCGCCGCGATCTCGTCACAATAAGGCCGCAGCGCGTCCGCCGCCAGCGCGATGCCCTGCTCCGTGGTGCTGCCCATATAGACCAGCGCCACGTCCTCCGTGAGAAAGCGGGGCGGGGTGTGGAGGTCGGTCTCCACGATCTCCACCTCGGGGCAGCAGCGGCGGAGGTAATAGACGTTCTGCAAGTCGCCGTACAGGTTGCAGACCTCGGGAAACAGAATTTCCACCTTCATCGTGTTCCCTCCTTTGCCAGCAGCATTTCTTTCAGCCGCGCCTTGACGCGGTGCGCCAGGGGCATACCGTCCACGCCGTAGAGGATGTACACGTCATCCCCCGCCGTCAGCGGCAGCAGCTCCAGCGCCTTGAATTCGTCCTCCGCCAAACGGATCTTGTCCTCCGGTATGCCCGCCAGCAGCAGCCGCAGCCGGTAGTCATAGGCTCGCGGCCCCGCGCAGACGAGACACACCACATCGTCGCTGTTCAAAAATTCAAAATCCGTGTCGTACATCCAGCTGGGGTTCTCCGACCAGCTTTTGGCCACGCCCATGCAGTTCATCATCACCAGCAGCTCCTTCCGCCCCGACTTGGAGCGGATATAGTCGAAGTTGCGGCTGCAGGCCAGCGCGTTCTTGTCCTTGGACATCTGCATGATGACGTTGACACCGCCGATGGGTTCTTCCGAAAGGCGGGTGGGCGGGATCTTCACCGTGGTCATGGCCTTGGCGATGTTCTCGTGGGAAAGCCCCAACTGGTGGGCGGCGGCGATGACCGTCACCATATTATAAATATTGAAGATACTGTCCGCCGTCAGCGTATAGGGATAGTCCTTCCCTCCCTGCCGGATGACGATGGTTTTGGCCGCCAGATCCACCTGCGTGGCCAGATAGTCGCTGTCGGGGGAGTGAAAGCCGCAGCCTTCACAGACGGCGCGGCCAATGTGGTGGTAGCGGCGGTACTCATACCGCAGCGTACCGGCACATTTGGGGCAGATACGCATATCGTTCAGCAGGTTTTCGCACGCCGTCACGTCGCTCTCCAGCCGGTCGATGCCGAAGTACACCCGCCGGTTGTCCGGCGCTACGGAGCCGGAGATGAGATCATCGGCGTTGAGGATGAGGGTGCTGTCCTTGGGCAGGGAGCGGGTGAGAATGTCCGCGATATACCCGGGGTGGGCGTTGCGCATGATGGAGTCGCGGAACAGGTTGGTGATGACGATGAACTCCGGCTTCACATAGGGGTAGATACGGGGCGCGGAGCGCTCGTCCACCTCCAGCAGCGCCAGATCGTACACCGGCTTCACCCGTCCCAGCAGGTCACAGCCCTTCAGCAGCGCCGTGCTGACGCCGGAGGCGATATTGCTGCCTGCCCGATTGCTGAGGACTGTCATGCCCTGCGCTGTCAGCACGTCGCCCAGCATATTGGCCACGGTGGTCTTGCCGTTGGTGCCGGTGACGGCCACGATGCGTTTCGGCTTGCCGATATACTTCAAAAAGTCGGGACACAGCTTCAGCGCCAGTGTGCCCGGGAAGTCGGTGCCGTTGTGGCGGGTGATCTTCAAGGCGGGGATGGACAGCTTGGCCATCCACAGCGCCAGTAAAAACCGCAGTTTACCCATGTTCTTCCTCCTTGGTGTGTGTTTGCAGCCATATCATCAGGGCCGCCATGTCCGCCGGCGACACGCCGGAGATACGCCCCGCCTGTCCCAGATTCAAGGGACGGACGGCGGACAGCTTCTCCCGCGCCTCCAAACGCAAGCCCTGAATGCCGTTGTAATCCATGTCCGCTGGCAGCGTGCGGCGCTCCAGCTTTTCAAATTCCGCCACCTGCCGCTGCTGGCGCTGGATGTACCCCTCGTATTTGACGGAGATCTCCACCTGCTCCCGCACCTCCGGCGAAAGTACCGGCCGGTCGGGGTCGAAGGGGGCTAAGTCGTCGTAGGTGAGCTGGGGACGGCGCAGCAGGTCGATGAGCCGCGCGCCGCTGTCCACGGCGGCGGTGTTCTTTTGGGCAAGCAGACCATTTAATGCCTCCGTGCCCGCCGCACCGGTATGCTCCAAGCGCTTGATCTCCCGCGCCACCGCTGCGTATTTTTCCTCCACGGCGTGGAGGCGTTCCTCACTGACGAGGCCGATGCGGTGGCCGATGGCGGAAAGCCGCTGGTCGGCGTTGTCCTGCCGCAGCACCAGTCGGTACTCGGAGCGGCTGGTCATCATCCGGTAGGGCTCCTCGGTGCCCTTGGTGACCAGATCGTCGATGAGGGTGCCGATATAGCTCTCACTCCGTTTCAGCACCAGCGGCTTCTCGCCCTTCAAGGCCAGTGCCGCGTTGACACCGGCCACGAAGCCCTGTACCGCCGCTTCCTCGTACCCCGACGAGCCGTTGAACTGCCCTGCGCCGTACAGCCCGCCGATGGCCTTCACCTCCAGCGTAGGCCGCAGCGCCAGCGGGTCGATGCAGTCGTACTCGATGGCGTAGGCAGGGCGCATGATCTCCGCCTGTTCCAGCCCCGCTACGGTGTGAAGCATCTCCACCTGCACGTCCTCCGGCAGTGACGAGGAAAAGCCCTGTACATATAATTCCTCCGTGTGCAGCCCCATCGGTTCGATGAACAGCTGGTGGCGGGGCTTGTCGGCAAAGCGGACGATCTTCGTTTCGATGGAGGGGCAGTAGCGGGGGCCGACACCCTCGATGACGCCGCTGTACAGGGGGCTCTTGTCCAGATTCTCCCGAATGACGCGGTGGGTGTTCTCGTTGGTGTAGGTCAGGTAGCACACCGCCTGATTTTCCGGCGCACTGGCCGTCTCAAAGCTGAAGGGCAGCGGATCGTCGTCCCCCTGCTGCAACTCCATTTTGGAGAAGTCCACGCTTCTGCGGTGGATGCGGGGCGGCGTGCCGGTCTTGAACCGCCGCAGGGGCAGTCCCAACGCCCGCAAATTCTCCGAAAGTTCGTTGGCGGGGTGCAGCCCGTCGGGGCCCGACGACTCCACGCACTCCCCTACGATGGTGCGGCCTGTGAGATAAGTGCCGGTGCAGAGGATGACGGCTTTCGCCCCCAGCACAGCGCCGGTACGCAGCACCACGCCGGTGACACGTCCGTTTTCGCACCGGAGGGACACCACCTCCGCCTGCCGCAGCGTCAGGTTGTCCTGCCGCTCCAGCGTCTCTTTCATGACCTCCTGATACCGCCGCCGATCGGCCTGCGCCCGCAGCGACCACACGGCGGGGCCCTTGCCCCGATTCAGCATACGGTACTGGATGCAGGCTTTGTCCGCTGCCTTGGCCATTTCGCCGCCCAGCGCGTCCAGCTCCCGCACCAGATGTCCCTTGCCGGTGCCGCCGATGGCGGGATTGCAGGGCATATTGCCCACCGCGTCCAGGCTCACCGTCAGACACACCGTTTTCATGCCCAGCCGCGCTGCCGCCAGCGCCGCCTCGATACCGGCGTGACCGGCGCCTACCACCGCTATGTCGTAGTCGCCGCCGTGAAAAGTCCTCATACGTCCACCCTCCTTGTCTCTTTGTGGGAGGTATTGTTTCCAACAGGTTATTATACTATATCCGCCGCCGCCGTGCAAGCGCCATTCGCGGCCTTGTTTATATATCCTGCACAAAAATCCTTTGTGAAAATTATGTAAAATATCCAAACACCCCCTTGCAATTTTTCCGAAAGCGGCATATAATAAAACCGTAATCAAGAGATGAGAAAGGAGAGTGATAACCGATATGACCAACAACACATGGATCTGGGGCGACCTGGATGATATGATCTTCGAGGACACCGATTGGTACGTCAGCCAGCGGTAACGAACCCCACAAAAGAGAGCCACCACGCTGTAAGGCGTGGCGTTTTTGTTTCTTCGGGGTGCTTTTATGCCACCCCTTTACATATATTGGGAAGAAGCCGCTGTGGAAACGTATGCAGTACGTCATTTTTAGCAGTTTGACGTTGCCCCTTAACAGCTTCTTAACAACTCCTTAACGGGAAACTATGTTACAATAGCGGCAGTTAGTATATAGAGAGAGGGTGATGGCCGTGCAAAAAAAGAAAATCTGCTGGAAAAAGCTGTGCAAGACGCTGGGGCTTCACATCACGTCCCGTGACCTGCTGGTGGCGGGCGGACTGTACCTTGTGTCGGTGCTGGGCTGTCTGCTGCTGCGCAGCTTCGATCCCCACAACGACACCAGCTATGTGGCCATGATCTTCCTGCTGGATATGTTCCTCACCGCCTACTGGACGGAGGGCTATCTGCTGGGACTCCTGGTGGCGGTGCTGGGCGTGTTCAGCGTGGACTTCATCTTCACCTACCCCTTCTGGCACATCAGCTTCACCCTTACCGGCTTCCCGCTGACGTTTCTCGTCATGATGACCATCTCCATCCTCACCGCCGCCGTCACCAGCCGCGCCAAGCAGACGGAGCAGATACGCCGTGAGGCGGAGCGGGAGAAGATGTACGCCGACCTTCTCCGCGCCGTGTCCCACGACATCAGGACGCCGCTGACCAGCATCGTCGGCGCCACCAACGTGCTGATGGAGCAGGACGGCGAGCTGACACCGGAGCAGCGCAAGCAGCTTCTGCAATGCACCAACGAGGACGCAGAGTGGCTCATCCGCATCGTGGAGAACCTGCTGTCCATCACCCGCATCAACAACACCGAAGAAGCGCGGCTGAAAAAAGCGCCGGAGGCGGCAGAGGAGGTCATCGCCTCCGCCGTGGCCAAGACCCGCAAGCACTATCCCAACGTGGACATTCAGGTAAACATCCCCGATGAGCTGGTGATGGTGCCCATGGATCCCCTGCTCATTGAGCAGGTGCTGGTCAACCTGCTGGAAAACGCCGTCATCCACGGCGAGACACATCAGATCGTCGTCACATTGCGCTGCACCGAGGACGAGGCGGAGTTCACCGTCTCCGACGACGGACAGGGCATCCCGCCTACGCTGCTGCCGCGGCTGTTTGACGGCTCTGCCCGCAGCGACCGCCGCAGCGACGGCAAACGCAGTATGGGCATCGGCCTGTCGGTCTGCCGCACGGTGGCGCAGGCGCACGGCGGCACCATTCGAGGAGAAAATAAAAAAGAGGGCGGTGCCTGCTTCACCGTGACGCTGCCCATGAAAGGAGACACAGATGAAGATAAAGGATAAGGTTCTGATCGTGGAGGATGAGCAGTCCATCAGCAATTTCATCTCCATGATCCTGACAGCCAACGGCTTTGACACCATCATTGTCCGCAGCGGCGAGGAGGCACTGACCATGATCTCGTCCCACTGTCCCGACCTGATCGTGCTGGATCTGGGTCTGCCCGACATGGACGGCATGGAGGTGCTGAAATCGGTGCGGAAATGGTCGAATCTGCCGGTGGTGGTGGTCTCCGCCCGCAACCATGAGCACGACAAGGTTGAAGCGCTGGACTACGGTGCCGACGACTATCTGGTCAAGCCCTTCGGCACCTCCGAGCTGCTGGCGCGTATCCGTACCGCCATCCGCCACACCCGCACCACCCTGTCCAACACCCAGATCGCCCAGTCCGGCAAGTTC
>CAZTHY010000073.1:0-6124 GCA_964613205.1 uncultured Oscillospiraceae bacterium | reverse complement strand
AAAAGACCAGAGATAGGAAATTGCGCAATTTCCAGTCCCGCTGCGCGGGACTGACCTTCCTTGACCCCGCCTGCGGACGCGGAAATTTCCTCACGGAGACCTACATTTCTCTGCGGCGGCTGGAAAACGAGGCGCTGTCGCTTCTTCACAGGGGGCAGATCGTCATGGACATGGAAAACCCCATTCAGGTGTCCATCGGCCAGTTTTACGGCATTGAGATCAATGACTTTGCCGTGACGGTGGCGAAGACCGCCCTGTGGATCGCGGAGAGCCAGATGATGAAGGAGACCGAGGACGTGGTTCACATGAGCCTTGATTTCCTGCCGCTGAAATCCTATGCCAATATCGTGGAGGGCAACGCCCTGCGGCTGGATTGGCAGCATGTTGTGCCGAAGGAAAAGCTCAGCTATATCATGGGCAATCCGCCCTTTGTCGGCTATTCTCTGCAAAGCAAGGCGCAGAAAGAGGACATTCTCTCCATCTATGTGGATGAGAAAGGTAAGCCCTATAAAAGCGCCGGAAAAATCGACTATGTTTCCGGCTGGTATTTCAAAGCAGCGCAGTTTATGCAGGGCACATCTATCCGCACGGCCTTTGTTTCTACCAATTCCATCACGCAAGGCGAACAGGTTTCCGGTGTATGGAAACCGCTCTATGAGCGCTTTGGAATTCATATTGATTTTGCGCATCGACCCTTCCGCTGGGATAGTGAAGCCAGCCTGAAAGCCTATGTGCATTGTGTGATCGTTGGTTTCAGTATTGCGCCCAACGCAAAGTCGAAAGTTCTTTTTACAGGTGACAGACCGCAAATTGTTGATAATATCAATGGCTATCTGATTGACGCACCGGAAATTTTTATAGACAGCAGAAGCAAGCCCCTTTGTTCTGTTCCCCCAATGACAACTGGAAACCGCCCAGCTGATGGTGGACATCTGATTATTGAAGCGGACGAATACGATGATTTTGTCAAACAAGAGCCGGGAGCATTGCCCTACATTAAAAAGCTTCTCGGTTCAGTGGAATTCATCAATAATAAAAAACGGTGGTGTCTCTGGTTAGTTGGAGTTTCCCCATCAGAATTGCGGAAATTGCCAAAGGTAATGGCGCGAATAGAAGCGTGTAAACGTGACCGTGAAAATTCGCCTGATGCTGGAAGACAGAAACTTGCTGAAAGACCAGCTCTTTTTCGCGAGACAATGAATCCGGAAAATTTTATGATTGTGCCAAAAGTCAGTTCAGAACATAGACGATATGTTCCTATCGGTTTTTTTACTGGAGATACCATATCAACAGATTTGAATTTCATCATTCCCGATGCAGACATATTCCATTTTGGCATTCTCACATCAAATGTCCACATGGCATGGATGCGGGCTGTCTGTGGCCGCCTGAAAAGTGACTACCGCTATTCCAAGGATGTTGTCTACAACAACTTCCCATGGCCAACGCCCACCGACGAGCAAAAGGCCAGAATCGAGCAGACTGCACAGGCCATTCTGGACGCCCGCGCCCGCTACCCCGACGCCAGCCTCGCCGACCTCTACGACGAGGTCGCCATGCCGCCGGAGTTGCGCAAGGCGCACCAGCAGAACGACAAGGCCGTCATGCAGGCCTACGGCTTCGACATCAAAACCACCACCGAAACCTCCTGCGTCGCGGCGCTGATGAAGCTGTACCAGAAATTAACAGGCGCTTAAACGCTGGTCTCCGCTGCTTATGACCCTTTTTCAACGATCTGCTTCTTTCCTTCGTCGTACCGCCATCGGCCAGCGCATCGACCTTTTGAAGTGCGTGTTCGATCAGAGCGCACATTTTCTTTGCATCGGCTGCAAGGGTTATTTCGTTCATTTCTCTTTCTTCCTTTCGGTTGTAATTTTTGAAAAAGGCTGTTATACTAATACCTGATGAAATGATTCAATCAGCAGCGCAGGGATATTTGCGCAAGACAAGGCAGAGGAGCGACGCCATACTGTATGTATGGCTAGTAACGATAACGCCGAATTGCACAAATAGACCAAGCTGATATGAAATGCTTTTATCAGGTATTCGTATTACACTAAGGATAGAAAAGCAAGCGGGAGGTGCAAAACATGAGCCTTTCGGAAATCAAGTCCGTTGTATCAAGGCTGGGAAAAGAATACGGCGCAGAGCGTATCTATCTGTTTGGCTCTTATGCCCGTGGAGATATGACCCCTGCCAGCGACATCGATCTCCGTATTGACAAGGGGCGTATACGCGGCATCGAGATGGGCGGCCTGCTTCTTGATTTAGAGGATGCGTTGGGCGTGCCGGTCGATTTGATCCCGACAAGCAGCCTGAGCGAGCGCTTTTTGACTAGCATCCGGAAAGATGAGGTGCTGCTCTATGAGGCTTGAGCGTGATGCCAGCATTCTGGAGCATATCATTTCTTACTGCGATCAGATTGAGCAGACTGTTTGCAAGTGCTTGCAGACGCGTGAGACCGTTTGGCTATGTGTCAAACGGTCTCATTTTTACTTCTGTTCATCAAATCCGTAGGCGATGTTGTGATCGCATCATACTCCTTCTGCGTGGCATAGGGACTGCTTTTCGGCTGCTGCTCGATAGACTGATTCTCTTCCGGTGGCAATTCCAGCGGCGGGGCGGTTTTGTTTTTGCGGGATTTTTTCAAGGGATGACCTCCTTGCAATTATTTGTGTTTTGGATATAATATAAATAGCATGAAGGGGGTGAGCAGTATGAGCCGACTGTCGTTTAAGACATTTTGTATTGAATACTATGCTGCGCATATTGGTCAGCCAAGCAATATGGTTTATGCGCGCTTTTCTTCATCGGGGCTGCTCACGCTTTTGAATACGGATTATGACGATCTTCATAGTATGAGCATGGAGTATCTGATGCAGTTTTTTGACCGATATCTGGAGGGAGCGGCATGATCTTATACCACGGAAGCACGCTGGAGGTTTCTCGTCCTGCAATTTTGCGTTCTGAGCTTGGCCGTGACTTTGGCTTTGCCTTTTATACAACAGATGTTCAGGAACAGGCAGAGCGCTGGGCAAGACGGCGTGCCATGATCGAAAGCCGCCGAACAAAAGCAGCGGTCACCCCAATCGTCAACGTATATGAATGGGATGTTGAACAGGCAAATAAATTGCAATTTCACCGGTTTGAAGGTGCAGATCTGCTGTGGCTGGAAATGGTCGTGCAGTGCCGCAGTCAGTTGGAATATACCCATGGCTATGATATTGTTGAGGGAAAAATCGCCAATGATAACGTGGGAGAAACTGTTTCCTACGTCATGCAGGGGATCATGCGGAAGGAAGATGCCATTGAGCGGCTGAAGTTTGAAAAAATCAACAATCAGATTGCCTTCTGCACGGAAGCAGCCCTGCAAACTCTCTGCTTTTTGAAAAGCTATCCGGTAGGGGTGTGAAAACATGAACCACAGTACAACACGCGCAACGATTCTTCCGGAAATCATCCGCCTGATTATGAACCGGTTTCGTCTGAGCGAGGATGCGGCATTGGATGCATTTTATTCTTCGGCAACAGGAGCGTCCTTTTCGGATGACCAAACCGGTTTATACGGTCAATCACCCAATTATATTTATGGGCTGTATTTAGAGGAAGTAAAATCAAAGCAAAATTGAAACATCAAACAATTTGAGGAGCGGACACATCCGCTCCTCTTTTCTGCGTTACGCCCCATACACCCCATGCACCTCCGTAGTCATGTCAAACACGCCCTCCGGCAGCTTGACACGCAGACTGGTGCCCTTGTTGATGAGCTCATAAACGTCTTGCGATAACAGCCGCTTGCCGAAGGGCAGACGGGTCGATTTCTATGCAGAGAGAAATCCTACAGCACTTCCAATCTGCGCCTATAAAAAATGCGTCCGGCACAGAACCGGACGCATTCAAAATCATGCCAATGTTTGTTTTCTGATATTGGGGGCGCATTTGTTTACCGATTCCGGTAGAGGAAGGTTACGATCTGCGCTCTGGTGCAAACTGCATCCGGGCTAAATGTCGCAATGTCTGTGCCATTGGTAATACCGTTCTCGACTGCCCAGTTGACCGCGTCCTCGCAGTAAGAGTCTGCCTTCACGTCGGTAAAGCCGAAGCTCTCGTGCGCCTCAAAACAGCGTGCCGCGCGATGCAGGAAGGTCACGATCTGGCCGCGCGTACAGGGCGCGTTGGGGGAGAAGTGCGCCGCATCTGTGCCGGAGGTAATGCCGTTGGCCACTGCCCAGAGGACTGCTTCATAGTAATAGTCGTTTACAGAAACGTCCTCGAAGGGATTTTCCGCCGTAGTCTCGGGGCAGCCAGCCGCGCGATACAGCATGGCCACGGCCTGCGCGCGTGTGCAGCTCGCATCGGGCGCAAAGTGCTTTGCATCCACACCGCCTGCAATGCCGCGCTCTGCCGCCCACTGGACTGCGTTGTAGTAGTAAGCGCCGCGCGAAACGTCGACAAAGGTTTCATCCAGCATATTGGAAGCCAAATTGGTCAGAAGCGCTTCTGCCGCAAAGCCCATTGCCGCAGCATCTGTTTGCGTCGGGGCTTCCGCGCTGACTGTTAAAACATCCTCTGCACTGTTCAGGTCGGAAATCGGCATAACATCAGTCCGGATGAGTGAATATGCCGCTGCATTTTGAAGCGGAGCGGCGGAGACAGCGCTGACCTGCTGCGCGGCTGCATCATAGGTTATTTTTGTTTCGGCATTTGCAGTGCCTGAAAGCTCAATGAGGTTGTTTTCGTTTTCATCGACCTCCGCGTCCGTTCCAACAAACGCCGTGAAGTCATACGTTCCGGTCAAACCCTCGTTCAGCGTGATCCCCTCGCCCAGCGTAAAGGTTGCCGTTTTGATGCCTCGTCCATCTACGGACAGGTAGTCGTCCTCCGCGCCGACCGACAACCCAAACATATCGGACGTACATTCGGCGGTGAAACTTTCGCTGTAGGGAACGGTCAGAATCCATTCGCTGTTTTCGCCGTTTACATAGACGTCCGTGTCCAAAATTTCCATTGTACCAGAGAATTCGTCAATACCATATGTCAGCGTGTCGCCGGAGGCAGAGGTGATCGTGCCGGAGGTGTTAAAGGGAATTGTTAGTTCAACGTATCCACTGTTACGGCTAAAAGTGCGAATACGACCATAAGAATTTTCAAACGATGTAGCTTCATATAAATCAGATAACCTGATTACCGATAAACTTAAACAATTATTCGGATTAATGTCGTATCCTAGCACTATGCCATTCGCATCCGCAAAAGAATAACCCACGTTTTCCCAAACTGTCATATAGATATACTCAACATTAGTAACTCCATTTACCGAATTTTGATCATATAATTCTACTTTATATAGACCAGGGGTTATTTCCTCTAGCCCAGTTGCTAAAACTGCGTGCGAACTAAAAGTGGGAAGCACACTTCCTTTTTTTCTATATCCATGAGTAAAGGTCATAATCGCAATTCCATCTTCCTCTATTGCTTCAAGCAATGCTGGAACGGCAAGATTCGTTAGCGAATAGATAAACTTGGTTTTTTCAATTGATAAATACTGCCTCAAATGGTAAAACAAAATATAGTTCTTAAGCAGATTGTCTTCACACGGTCTGGGAAGTTCATAATAGGTTTTTGCGTCAGATGTACTAATACTATTTAACGATATTTTTTCATCATAGACAAGTCCCATAGTTGCCGTTATGCCAAAACACGCGCCCCCCGTGAACGCGAGACGCATCCGTTTTTTAATTTCTGATTTATCTCTTTCAGACGCATTTTTTGTAATCATATCATAGAATTCAGAGTCTAGCGTAAGATTTGTGATTCCTTCAAATCCACCGTTAATTTCTTTACTATTGATAAAGCTATTATTATCCCGTCCAAGCGTAAATTTTTTATCCTGCTGCCACAATTTCAGCGTATACCCGTTCCACGTGCCTTTGCTTGCGTCATATGCGCTGCTATTTGTCCAGCCGGATGTGCCCGGGGTGTAGTAGAGTGTAGCAGTATCCGGGAAAGAGCCGATATTCCCATTTGCTGCGCGCACACTTGGAGCATTACCCTTAAAATACACTTTGGCATTCGTGCAGTCATATAGAATAGAGTCCCCGATCGTTGTAACACTGGTCGGAAT
>CAZTHY010000072.1:0-6311 GCA_964613205.1 uncultured Oscillospiraceae bacterium | reverse complement strand
CCGGTCTCCAGACCGCCGCGGCTGGCCACCGGCACATCATGGCCGTTGATGTCCAGCAGCGCATGGCCGTCCGGCGTGGTGCCGGTCATGGTACCCTTGAGGAAGTTGGCCTCACCGATGAAGTCGGCCACGAACTCATTGACGGGGTGGTAGTAGATCTCCTGCGGGGAGCCCATCTGCTCCACCACGCCGTTCTTCATGATGATGATGTTATCCGACAGCGCCATGGCCTCCGACTGGTCGTGGGTGACGTAGATGGCGGTGATGCCCACCTCCTGCTGGATGCGGCGGATCTCCGTCCGCATGGAGACGCGGAGCTTGGCATCCAGATTGGACAGGGGCTCGTCGAACAGCAGCACGCTGGGCTCGATGACCAGCGCACGCGCCAGCGCCACACGCTGCTGCTGACCTCCGGAGAGCTGGTTGGTCATACGGCCTTCCATGCCGGTGAGCTCCACCAGATCGAGGATGCGCATGACGCGCTCTTTGATCTCGTCCTTGGGGACTTTCCGCAGCTTCAGACCGTAGGCCACGTTGTCGAACACGTTGTAGTGGGGCAGCAGGGCGTAGGACTGGAACACCATGCCGATGTCGCGCTTATTGGGGGTAAGGGCGTTGATGGCCTCGTCGCCCAGGTAAATTTCGCCCTCGTCGGGGCTTTCAAAGCCGGCGATCATACGCAGCGTGGTGGTCTTGCCGCAGCCGGAGGGCCCCAGCAGCGTGACGAAGCTGCCCGGTTCGATGGTCAGGGAGGTATCCTTCACGGCGTAGAAATCCTTGCCGGTCTTGGGGTCCTGATAGATCTTGGAGATATGTTCCAGACGGACGCCTTTTTTCACTTTTTCCATGTTATTTCTCCTCCTTGAGCTTTCTGCTGGTGCCGAAATACTTGATGAACAGGTTCATCAGCAGCACTGCGCCGTAGGTGATGACGATGAGGATGGTGGCGAAGGCGCAGGCCAGACTGTAAGAGCCCTTTTCGGCGAACTCGTTGATCTGCACGGTGATGAGCAGGAACTGCGGCGTCACCAGCAGGATGATGGCGGAAATGGCGGTGATACTGCGGACGAAGGCGGTGACAAGGCCGGAGAGGAAGGAGTCCTTGATAAGGGGCAGCGTCACCGTCATAAAGACGCGGAAGCTGTCGGCGCCCATGTCGTAGGCCGATTCCTCGATGGATTTGTCGATCTCCCGCAGGGCGGATATACCGCTTCGCGTACCGGTGGGCAGGGAGCGCACCACGAACACGATGATGAGGATCAGTCCCGTGCCGTAGATGCCCTGCAAAAAGCCGCTGTGGAAAAGGCCGCCGGAGAAGCCGCGGATATAGCCCACGCCCAGCACGGTGCCGGGGACGGCCATGGCCAGCATGGACACCGCTTCGATGAAGCCCTTGGAGCGGAATTTCCGCTTGACCACCAGGTAGGAAATGATCATGCTCAGCAGCGCCGTAATGGGGGCGGAGATGAGGCTGAGCAGGAAGGAGTCCTTAAACGCCTGGAAGCCGTGGTAGCGGGTAAAGACCAGCTCGAACCACTTGGTGGTCAGCGGGAAGAACTTGTAGCCCCAGGTGGGGAAGAACGCGCCGATGGGGACGCAGATGTACATGATGATGACGAAGAGAGCCGCCAGCGCGCAGAGGACGGTCAGCGGGATCTTGACGCTCTTGTCCTCGATGAGCATACGGGCACGGGACGCCTTGCCGGTGAGGGTGGCGGCGGTCTTGCGCTCCAAGTAGTACTTCTGCACCGCGAACATGGCCAGCGTGATGCACAGCAGCACCACGGCCATGGCCGCCGCGCCGGGCTTATCGTAAGCGCCGGTGATCTGCAAATAGATCGTAGTGGCCAGTGTGTCGTAGGAGCCGCCGATGAGCATGGGGTTGGCGAAGTCGGCGATGGACTCGATAAACGTCACCAAAAAGGCGTTGCCGATGCCGGGGAGCATCAGGGGCAGCGTGACGCTGGTGAACACCTTCCAGCGGGAGGCGCCCATGTCGCGGGCGGCTTCCTCCAGCGAGGGGTCGATGTTCTTCAGAAGTCCCTTCAGCATCATGTAGCACACGGGGAAGAAGGTCAGTGTCTGCACCACCACGATGCCCCAAAAGCCGTAGACGCTGTTGTCGTAGATGCCCAAAATGAAGCGGGTGATGATGCCCGCCTTGCCGAAGAGCATGATCATGGACAGGCTCAGCACGAAGGGAGGCGACACCACCGGCAGCATGGACACCACCTTGAAAAGGCCGCCCACGAACTTG
Source organism: uncultured Oscillospiraceae bacterium (assembly GCA_964613205.1). GTDB lineage: Bacteria > Bacillota > Clostridia > Oscillospirales > Oscillospiraceae > Vescimonas. Next base: position 4,054 of record CAZTHY010000072.1, on the reverse strand, counting down.
TTCATGCGGACGTAGACCTCCACATAGGCAAACAGCAGGCCGATGAGGGCGGACAGGATGCCCACCAAAAAGCCCACTTTCAGCGTGTTGCCGATGGCGGTGGTGAAGGTGGGCATGGCGAAGATACGCTTGAAGATAGACAGGCCAAAGGTACCGTCGCCCACGAAACTATCCACCAGCAGAATGGCCAGCGGGTAGAGGATAAACAAAGTTAAAAAGGTAATGAGCACGACGATGGTGGTGACCATCACGGGGTCAGCCATCAGTTTTTTCCGATCCAGCGCCGCGCCTTGTGTTCTTGCCATAAAGCGCTCCTTTCTCATCCCGAAAGGAATGGTTCAGTATTCAACGTTCAAGTAAGGGAAAAGAAGCGGGGCGGCGGCCAGAGCCGCCGCCCCGAATTTGCGTTGGGTTGTTATGCGGTGTTTACAGGTGTTCCGTCAGATCACTCGGTCTGGAAACGGCCGGTATCCTCGGTGTTGGCGCCGGAAGCGGCCAGAGCAGCCATGACTTCCTCCACATAGGTGCCGATGTTGTTCTTGGCATCCTCGAAGTCATAGTCCATGACGTTCTCGGGATCGAGACCGAACTCAGCAGCCTGAGCGGGCTGGGTAGCGTTGTCGATGACCAGGAACTGATAGGAACCGTTGTCGTCAGCCAGCTCCACGCACTCGGGAGACAGAGCGTACTCGATCCACAGCTTGGCAGCGTTCATGTGGGCAGCGCCCTTGAAGATGGCGGTAGCGCCGATCTCGAAGGAGGTGCCGGAGGAGGGGATGACCAGCGCCACGTTGGTGTAGCCGTGATCCACGATCTGGGTGATGCCATCATGCAGGAAGCCGATGCCGATGACGCACTCACCGGTACCCACGTTCTTGCTGGGGCCGGAACCGGACTTGGTGTAGACTTCGATGTTCTTGTCCAGCTCGGTCAGGTACTCGATACCCTCATCGTGGCCGTACTTCTGGATCATGGTGTTGACCACCAGCTTGGCGGTACCGGCAGTGTTGTAGTTGGACAGCCATACCAAGCCCTCATACTCGGGCTTCAGCAGGTCAGCCCAGTCAGCGGGAGCCTCGATCTCCATGCGGGCCAGCTCGTCGGTGTTGACCATGAAGCCCAGGATGCCCTTGTAGATACCGAACCAGTTGTTGTCGGCGTCCTTGTACATGTCACCCACCAGATGGGAGGCGTTGACAGCCGCATAGGGCTCCAGCAGGCCTTCCTTGGCGCAGACGTTGTAGGGATCGGTGGTGCCGCCGAACCAGACGTCAGCAGAGGGATTGCCGCCCTCTTCTTCGATCTTGCTCTGCACCTCACCGGTGGACAGACGCTGATAGTTGACCTTGATGCCGAACAGCTCCTCAAAGTGCTGGCAGGCAGCGGCCAGATACTCCTCCTCGCAGGAGCCATAGACGGTCAGCTCGCCCTCGGCCTGTGCCGCAGCGATCAGATCCTCCATGCCGTCGAAATACTCGGGGTAAGTGGCGGCATCGCCCTGGTTGTCGTCAGCAGCAGGGGTGTCGTTGCCGCCGCAGGCGACGAGGGACAGCGCCATGACGAGAGCCAGCAGCAGTGCAAAAAACTTCTTCATGTTACATTCCTCCAATTAGAATATGTACGCATCGTGACAGCACGACCCGAACGGACACATTATAGGCCGTCCATACTGGTTTGTCAACAACGGCCTGTCATAATTCAGCGGTTTCAACCAAAAAAGCCCTCTCCCTTCGGCGAAATCACCATAAAAAGCGACTTCGGTGCTTTTTTCTCTTGCAAACCGGCAAAGTCGTGTTACAATAAGGGGACTAAATCGGAAAGGGGTGTTTTTTCATGCTGGAAGGATTGAGCCGCTTCCTGCCGGAGACGACGCTGTCGCTGTATGACAATCTGGAATTCCTGCTGCGGCTGCTGCTGGCGGCGGCGCTGGGCGCCATCGTGGGTCTGGAGCGCAGCAAACGGCAGAAGGAAGCGGGTGTCCGCACCCACTGCATCATCGCCTGTACGTCGGCGCTGTTCATGATCCTGTCCAAGTATGCCTTTGTGGACATCACCGCCGTGGACGGTCTGCGGGGTGCCGACCCCGCCCGTATTGCGGCGCAGGTGGTCAGCGGCATCTCCTTTTTGGGTGCCGGCGTCATCTTCCGCACCGGCAGCTCCATCCGCGGCCTGACTACCGCCGCCGGTATGTGGGGCACCGCCGCCGTAGGCATGGCGGTAGGCGCCGGTATGTACTGGGTGGGGCTTATCGAAGCCGCCATTCTGGTGGCCATTCAGATCATCCTCCACCGCTTCCCCGTCGGCGGTGACGCACTGACGACACAGGAGCTGGTGGTGGAGATGGAGGACGCGCCGGAGGTGCAGGCGGAGTTTGACGCGCTGCTCCGCCGCCATCGGGGACAGATCACCGAGAGCAGTCTCAGCCGTGAAAGCGGCGTGCTGCGGATGGAACTGACGGCCAAGTTGGAGCCGCCCATCACCCACGAAGACGCGCTGGCCTTTCTGCGGGACAACCCGCAGGTACGGCACATATCGGTATAAGAAAGAGAGAACTTGCCATGAAGCGTTCACAGATCAACCGCGCCCTGCGGGACATGGAATCCATGCTGGAAGCGTACCGCTTCGCCCTGCCGCCCTTCTGCCATTTCACGCCGGAGGAGTGGGCGGAGAAAGGCCACGAGTACGATGAAATTCGCGACAATATGCTGGGCTGGGACATTACGGACTACGGTCTCGGCGACTTTGACAAGGTGGGGTTCTCCCTCATCACGCTGCGCAACGGCAACCAGGCCAAGCCGGAGCAGTACGCCAAGACCTACGCGGAAAAGCTGCTCTTTCTCAAGGAGGGGCAGTACTCCCCCAACCACTTCCACTGGCACAAGATGGAGGACATCATCAACCGCGGCGGCGGCACGCTGCTGATCCGCGTGTACAACTCCCTGCCGGACGAGTCCATCGACAGGGAGAGCGACGTGACGGTACACATGGACGGCGTGACGTACACCGTCCCCGCCGGAACGCAGCTTCGGCTGACGGCGGGCATGAGCATCTCCATCCAGCCCCGCCTGTACCACGACTTTGAGGTGGAAAAAGGCACCGGCGACGTGCTGATCGGCGAGGTGAGCCAGTGCAACGACGACAACACCGACAACCGCTTTGAGCCGCCGGTGGGGCGTTTCCCCGCCATCGAGGAGGACGAGAAGCCCTATCGCCTGCTGTGCAGCGAGTATCCGGAGGCCAAGTGATGGAAAAGCGATTCGACATCACGGCGCTGGGCGAGGTGCTCATCGACTTTACCGATCGGGGGCTCAGCGACAGCGGTATGCGACTCTTTGAGCGCAACGCCGGCGGCGCACCGGCCAACGTGCTGGCGGCAGCTGCCCGATTGGGGGACAAGACCGCCTTTATCGGCAAGGTGGGCGGCGATGCCCATGGCGCGTTCCTCCGCCGGACGCTGGAGAGCGCCGGTATCGACACGGCGGGGCTGGTGACGGACGAGTCCGTGTTCACCACGCTGGCCTTTGTGGAGCTGGGCGAGGGCGGCGAGCGCCATTTTTCCTTCGCCCGCAAGCCCGGGGCGGACACCTGCCTTGCCCCCGAGGAATTAAATAAGGAGTGCCTTGCCTCCACGCGGGTGCTTCATGTGGGGTCGCTGTCCCTCACCGACGAACCGGCGCGGAGCGCCACCTTCCGCGCCATAGAGCTGGCGAAAGCGGCGGGAGCGGTCATCGCCTACGACCCCAACTACCGCGCCCCGCTGTGGCGTGACGAGTCTGCGGCAGCGGCGGAAATGCGGTCTGTTTTGCCGCTGGTGGACGTGATGAAGCTGTCCGACGAGGAGACGGCGCTGCTCACCGGCGTTTCCGACCCCGAAGCGGCGGCCATGCACCTGCTGTGCGGCGGCATCCGCTGCGTGGCGGTGACGCTGGGCGGCGACGGCGCACTGGTGGCCACGGCGGAGGGCTGCCGCCGTGTGGCCGGTTTTTCGGTACAGCCGGTGGACACCACCGGCGCAGGAGACGCCTTTTGGGGCGGATTCCTCCACCGGATGCTG
>CAZTHY010000071.1:0-6329 GCA_964613205.1 uncultured Oscillospiraceae bacterium | reverse complement strand
CAGAGAATTGCGTTGATTGCGGTAGAGGAACGCATTCCGTTGTAGGGGTCGATGCCCACATCGACCCGCCGGTGAGCCGACATTTTAACGGTTTTCGGAAATTATCCGGTAAACGGAAATGGTTTCGTTGTACGGCGGCGGGATGAGGTCATCCCGCCCTACGTCCCGAATACCGCCGCCCTTTCCCTTCTCCACAAATCTTCATTCACGCAAATGCCTGCAACGGGTCGATGTGGGCATCGACCCCTACAACACCACCGCGACCCCCTGCAAGGGCGGACAGAGTCGTCTGCGGCTATGAGAAGCCGCGGCGGGTGTATCGCGGCGGCGACGCAGGCGTGGCGATTTACGCCCTCATGGCGCTGACCTCCTACACCGGCACCGCGCTGGTGGTCAGAGGCCGGAAATGGAAGTAAAATAGCAAAAAAAGAAAGCCCGCAAGGGCTTTCTTTTTTTGCGCTAAAGCAGGCGACCGCCCGAAGGCGGTCTCCTGTCGTGAGGGGGAGGGTCGGCTCAGGGGAGCCGAATGGATAATTCTATCATAACGCACAAAACGCAGGGTCAACCGGATGTAAGGGAACCATTGCCGCGTGGGTCACTCGCTCTTTGCGGCCTTCTTGGCATCCTTTGCCGCCTTGTCGGCCAGATAGTACATACCCGGGGTGTTGTAGTACTCCGTTTGCAGCTCCTTCACCTGCTTGCACATGACGATCAGACCGATCATGTTCAGAATGACGATGACGCCCATGAAGCCGTCGGTGATCATGTACATGGTGGTCACGTTGGAGAAGGCGCAGGCGATGGCGATGAACAGGGGATACATGAACACCCAAATCTTGGAGAACTTGCGGCCAAACAGGATCTCGGCCTGAATCTGACCGAAGAAACCGGCGGAGATGATGGTGGAGAACACGAACAGGAACACCGTGACGGCCACGAAGATGGCACCGAAGTTACCGAACACGGAGGAGAACGCCGCCAGCGCCAGCTGACCGGACTCGAGACCCTCCTGTGTCCACACGCCGGAACAGAGGACGGCCAGCGCGGTGATGGTGCAGACGACGATGGTGTCCATGAACACCTCGAAGACGCCGAACTGTGCCTGACGGATGGGATGGTCAGTCTCGGCGGTGCAGTGACCGGCGATGGTGGAGCCTACGCCCGCCTCATTGGAGTACACGCCACGGGCGGCGCCCCAGCGGATGGCGCCCATAATAGTGGCACCGGCGAAGCCGCCCACGGCAGCGCGGCCGGTAAAGGCATCCTTGAAGATCATGACGATCACGGCGGGGATCTCGCCCACGTTGGCGAAGATGATGATCAGTGCGCCCAGCACATACAGCGCCGCCATGGCGGGCACCAGAATGTCGGTGACGCTGGACACGCGCTTGAAGCCACCGGCCAAAATCACGCCCACCAGCAGGGCGATGACGATACCGGCTGCCGTCTGATCGACGCCGAACACGGTGAACTGGGTGGCGGCGGAGACGCCCTGAGAGGCCAGCGAGGGCACCAGCTCGATCATGAAGAAGAAGGCGTAGCCTACGCCGAAGATGGTGCCGATGGTCTTACCCAAACCGCGCAGGTAGTAGGCAGGGCCGCCCACCCACTCGCCGGCATCGTTCTTCCGGCGGTACTTGATGCCCAGCGCCACCTCGCAGTACTTGGTGCACATACCGAGGATGGCCAGAATCCAAATCCAAAACACAGCGCCGGGGCCGCCCAGTGCGATGGCCACAGGCACGCCGACGATGTTGGACGCGCCGACGGCACAGGCCAGTGCTGCGAAAGCAGCGGAGATGGGACGGACTTTGCCCTCCTGCTTCTTGGCAAACATCTGCCCGAAGGTCTGGCTCATGGCGTAGCCGAAGTGTTTGATCTGCGGGAAGCCCAAATAGATGGTCAGGAACAGGCCGCCACCACCGATGAGGATCAGGATGGGAATGCCCCAAAACCAGTTACCGAAGTCCTGAATCGCTTGCAGAATAAACATGTTTTTCTCCTTTCTCGCGATACGTTTGTGTGTGATTTTCTCTTTCGCTGCGTTTTGTGCATGATTGACTGCTTACGTTATTTCAGCAGCCGCTTCACCACCTCATAGGTGATGTTGGGGACGTTTTGGAAGGTTTGGCGCATATCCACCCGCTCGGTCAGCATATGGCCGTCACGGCCGAAGGTGCCGATGTTGACCACGGGGACGTCGATCTTGCGTATTTTTTCCACCGGATGGGTGTACTTGACGCCGTACTGGGGCATATTGGCCTCCAGCGCCTGAATGGCCAGCGTGTCGTCGCACACCGCCATGAAGCTGGAGTCGGAGATGTAAGGGTAGAACATCCGCGTCTTGATCTGCCGCTGCGCCTCGGGGCGCACCACCTCAATGGCGCTCTCCACCGCGTCCAGCAGCGCTTTTTCCTTGTCGGTGCGGCCGGTCATCTCGATGCGGGCGCTGAACACGGAGCCGAAGAACACGATCACCGCCGGTGACTTGTCCTCCATCCACTTCCAGGCTTCCTCCGCCATCCGCAGCCCGAACAAACGCAGGTCAAGCTCCGGATTCTCCCGATGAAGGTCTACGGCGAACTGGTGAAGAGCGGTTTTGAAGGCGTCGCCGTGTTCCGCCGCCAGCACGTCGTAGAACTCGCTCCATGTGTACACGCGGGTCTTCCACGGGAGATGGTGGAACTCCACGCCGCTCAACTCGCAGAAGCGCTTGTATTGCTCGTTCAGATCGTCCACCGTCTCGTCAAAGGCCGCCACCGCCATCTCCTTGCTCTTTTGCAGCACCACAGCGGGATCCCAGCCATGGGTGAAGAAGTTGTAGTAGCCGAAGGCGGTCAGCGCCGTCTGCACGGTGTAAGGGCCTTTCGTGTCCATCTGCTTGAGGGAGATGGGCGGGATGGCCACCTCACCCTGCGCCACGTCGCACAGTTCCGTGTTCAGCGACATTTTGCGGGTGATGTTGGCCAGCAGCAGGTTGGGATCCAGTGCGCTGAATGCCTGTCCTACGTGCGCCTCCTTGCCGAACACGGCGAAACAGGGCAGGAGCTTGCCGATACTGCCGTAGTAGATATAGCGGTTCTCGTCTCCCGGGGCATAGTTGGTGGAATAGTCGGCGTTGATACAGGCAACGTACTCGAAATGCTCCTGCTCTTTCAACATTTCCAGCTCGTCCAGCGCCGTGAGGATACCCTTGGAGTTGTCCTCCTCGTCACATTCGGCGATGGCCAGCAGGTTGCCGTCCAGCTCCTCGGGATGCTGGGAGAAGTACTGGATGAGGTACATGTGCCCCGCCACGCCGGATTTCATATCCAGCACACCGCGTCCGAACAGATACTCGCCGGATTCGATGTCATCCACCACCTCCTGCGGCAGGGTGAAGGTTTCCCGCAGCTTGGCGGGCAATTCCTCGCAGCGGAAGGCGTATTCGCGGATGGTGCCGAAATCGTCCACGCCCACCGTGTCGATGTGGCCGATCAGTATCACCGTGCGGTTGGACGTGCCCTTGGTGCCCTTCACATAGGCCAACGTGCTGTGGCGCTCCACGAAGTCGTCCTTCGTCTGGAAGCATTTCACCTGCTGGGGATGCGCCTGAAAATAGGGCAAGGACAGATAGAAATCCCGCACATACCGCGCCACGGCGCTTTCGCCGCCCGGTTCCTTGTTGATGCTGGGGATGACCACCATCTCCTCTGTAAGGTGTTTGACGGTGGCGAAAGAATCCAGTTTCATGTCTTTTCTCCTCAATGTGTGATATTAGTCTCGGTGGTACGTCTGCCGTCCGGCCATATAGGTGTCCAGCACCTGAATGTCCTTGATCTCATTTTCGGGAATGCGGAAGATGTCCCGATCGATGACTACCATGTCGGCGAACTTGCCAGTCTCAATAGTGCCCAGCAGATCCTGTTCACCGGCCGCGTAGGCCACATTCTTGCTGTACATACATACCGCATCGTACACGGACACCTTTTCCTCCGGATGGTAGCCACCGGCGGGATATTCGTTCATATCCTGCCGCGTTACGGCGGCGTAGATGCCGATCCAAGGGCTGAAACTCTCCACAGGGGAGTCGGAACCACCGGCCATGACCAGTCCTGCGTCCTTGTAGGTCTTCCACGGATAACTGAGCTGCGCGCGCTCCTTGCCTACCCGCTCCTCAATCCAGTGCAGGTCGGTCATGAGGAAGGTGGGCTGAATGTCCAGCACCAGCGGCAGCTTCTGCATCCGCCGAATAAGCTCCGGTGTGGCCATTTGGGCGTGGATGATACGGAAAGGCAACCGCTTGGCCTGTTCCTCCGGCGTCATGCCGTCCTTCAAGCCCTGCTGCAAACAGTACTCCACCGCGTCCAGCGTCACCTCCAGCGCCTTGTCACCGATACAGTGGGTGGCGGGCTGCAAACCGTGGCGGTACGCCTCGTACATCCGCTCAGCCAGCCCCTCGGGGCTGATGACGAGGATGCCGGTGTTGCCCGGGTCGTCAGCGTATTCCTCATACAGCTTGGCGGAGCGGGAGCCGAGGGAGCCATCGGAAAAGCTCTTGAAGCTGCCCATCCGCGCGGCACGGTAGGGGTCGCTGCGCTGGGCATCCGTCAGCGTCTCCTTGTCAAACATATAGTCCAGACACACCGTCATACGCACCGGCAATTCGCCGCGCTGGCTGCGGGATACGTAGTCCTGAAAGTCCTCATCGTAGTGCCATATCGCTGCCGCATAGGTGTGCATCATGGTCACACCCAAACTGGAGGCCAGCGCCAAGCCCTTCTTCATGCACTTCTCCCGCGTGGCGGGCACCAAAAAGGGATCAGGGATCAGATTGTCGTAAATCTTCGATGCCTGTTCACGGAAGATGCCGTTAGGGTCGCCGTTCTCATCCAGCTCCACCAGCCCGCCAGGGCCGTAGACATAGCCGTTGGTGATGTGCGCCTTTTCCAGCGCCATGGTATTGGCCACTGCCGTGTGGAGGCACACCCGCTTAATGACGATGGGATGCTCCGTGCTGGCTTCGTCCAGATCGAGACGGGTAGGCAGCCGATCTTCGCAGTCCGTCCACTTGGACTGATCGAAGTTGGAGCCCTTGATCCACTCGCCCTTAGGCGTCTCCGCCGCCCGCTCACGCAGCAGCCGCAGTGCCTCGGCGCGGGAGGTAGCCCCGCCCAAGTCCACCGTGGTATACGTCTGGCAGAAGGCGAAGAAGTGCAGATGGGAGTCGCCCATACCGGGCAGTACCGTCTTGCCCTGCAAGTCGATCTGCTGGGCACAGTCAAACTGTGCCCACGCCTCCTCCCGCGTGCCCACAAATGCGAATTTACCGTCCTTCATCACAACGGCTTCTTTGCAGACGCCCTCGTCCTCCATGGTGTAGATCTTGCCGTTAAAGAGTAGCTTGTCCGCCCTAATTTTCACGTCACACACCTCTTTCTCTTTGATTCTTACACAATTTAATGGTGCTTTTTCACAGTTTCTTTCGAAATCTATCTGACTTTATGTGTATTATAACGGAAAAAGTGGCTTCCGCGCAATTACGCATATATTCCTGACAGGATACATACCTCCGGATAATCGTTTCCCCATAGGAACATTTCTTGACAGAAAACGGGAGAGGTGTATAATAGGAAAAAATCGAAACGGAAATCAACGGGAATTTGATTTTGAGGAAATTACTATGGAAGACGACAGAACCGTTGCCAAGAGAGTCGGTGAGCAGATCCGCCTTATCCGAAGAAGCCGCGGAATGTCCATGGAGGAGTTGGCACAGGCCATTTACAAGACCCGTTCGGCCATCTCCAAGTACGAAAACGGCCAAATATCCGTGGATATCACCACGCTGTACGATATCGCCAACGCTCTGCAGGTCAGTATTTACGACCTGCTGCACCGCAACACGCCCAGCGTAGATCCTCATTATTATGACGGCGTACCCGCCTTCTTCCGAAACGTTTCCCGTCTGTATATGTACTTCTTTGATGGCCGCGTCAACCGCGCACAGTGTACCGTCATTGACATTTTTCCCATGGTAGACGGCAGCGCAGCGGATGTGCTGATGTACATGAACATCAAGAGTTTGGAGCGCTACCGTGAGTGCGAGAGCTCCTACCATGGCACGTTGACCCACTACGAGGCGTTCAGCGCCATATTACTGCAAAACGATGATATGCCCATGGATCAGTATCAGATCGGGATCCCTCGTCCCTATATGGACGATGACCTCAAGTGGGTGCTGACGTATGGCGTCTCCTGTCGCCCACTGATGCCCAGCGCCGCCAAGCGCCTGCTGAGCAAAAAGCCCCTCACCATGGACAAAAATCTGATTTCAGAGCTGATGATATCCA
>CAZTHY010000070.1:0-6449 GCA_964613205.1 uncultured Oscillospiraceae bacterium | reverse complement strand
TCCAGATCCGCACCATCGAAAAGGGCAAGGACGACGGGAGTATACCGATTGGGAGCTTTTGAGGGGCAGCGAGGGAGTCCCTTGTAAAAACATCATTTCCCGCCATCCCTCTTATCTTTCTCTTGCCTTCCCCTGTGGGGAAGGTGGCATTTGCGCAGCAAATGACGAAAGGGGAGAACCGGATTTAGGCAAAGCCCTACCGATGGATGTTGCGGAGCGGTTCTCTCCCTCAGTCACGGCTTCGTCGTGCCAGCTCCCTCACAGAGGGAGCCAAGAATTAAATGAAAAAAAAGACCGCCCGGCGGCGGTCTTTTTTCACAACAACTCTCCCCATCCCATAATGTACCCATCGCATTCCTGACGCATGGCTTTCTCGGTGGCGGCGAAATAGGGGTCGTAGACGCCGATGGTGTGCATACCGGCGGACTTTGCGCCGCGGCAGGCTTCCACGGAATCGTCAAACAGCGTACATTCCTCCGGCGGGACGGCGAGCCGCTGGGCTACCGCCTGCCAAAGAGAGGCGTTTTTCTTCTCCAACCCCACCTCCTGGGCGAAAAACACGTCCTCGAAGTAGGGCAGCAGCCCCAGATGGGTCAGCGCCGAGCGGCAGTGCACCGGCACGGCACTGGTGACCACCGCCATCCGCTGTCCCTCCGCCTTCATCTTCTCCAAAAAGTCCACCACATGGGGCTTGGCCGCCACATCGGTGGCATAGAGGTCGCCGGCCATGGCCATCCACTCCGCCATGATCTCCTCCTCCGTCTCCGGCAGGCGGCAGAAGGCTTTTGTGAACTTGGCCGCCAGCGGGAAAATGGTGTGCGCCACGCCCTCATAGTATTCCTGCGTGTAGGGAATACCCCGTTTGGCCAAAAAAGTCTCGTCCACGTCACGCCATACGCCGTTGGAGTCGATCAGCGTTCCGTCCATATCAAAGAGCAGCAAGTGCATCCTCCTTTCCCGGGAAATTTGTGCTTGCAAAGACTTTATGTAAGTGCTACAATAACACAATTACAGTGACCTGTAAATGGTAAATTTGCCGTTTTTTGCGAGAAAGCGAGGAAAAAGGTATGCAGACCGTCAATTACCGCAAAGGAATACCCGCCATGATGGGGTGCTTCTTTATATGGGGCTTCCAGCCGCTGTACTGGTATCTCATCACGGTTTGCTGCGGCGAGGTGGACACCTTCTTCCTCATGGCCAGCCGCATTATCTGGGCGGCGGTGAGCTGCCTGTGTATCCTGTGGGTGCAGGGCAAGCTGCCCCAGCTTTGGGCGGTGTTTCGGGACAAGCAGGTGCTGAAGCGGGAAATTCCCGCGTCGGTGCTGCTGTTTGGCGACTGGCTGGTGTACCTGTGGGCGGTGCAGAACGGCCGCGTGCTGGAATGCAGTCTCGGCTACTACATCCAGCCGCTGGTGGTGTTTACGCTGGGCGCTATCATCTTCAAGGAGAAGATGAGCTGGCGGCATTTGATCGTGGTGGCGGTGGTCATCGTGGGCATCGTCCTCAGCACCACCGGCTTCGGCGGCGTGCCCTACGTCACCATTTCGCTGGCGGTGATGTTCGCCGTCTACGCCGCCATTAAAAAGAGCCTCACCATCGACTCCATCGTCTCCACCACGGCGGAGATCTTGATGATGGTGCCGGTGGCGCTGCTGTTCATCCTGCTGTTCCGCATGGGGGACAACGGCATGGCCGGCATGACGGTGACGAAGCAGGTGCTGCTTATCGGCGGCGGCATCGTGACGGGACTGCCCATGGTGTTCTACGCCGTAGGCGTGCGGAACCTGCCGCTGATGACCACCGGTATCTGCCAGTATCTCAGCCCCACGCTGTCCATCTTCTGCGGCGCCATCATGGGGGAGATGCTGACGAAGGACAAGCTGGTCAGCTTCCTGTTTATCTGGGCGGGCGTCATTCTCTATGTGCTCAACACCGTGTACGAGGAAAAGCATAAAAAGGCGAAAACCGTCTGACGATGGCCAAAGGCTCTCCCACGGGGGAGCCTTTTCGCCGTCTTTTTCGCGGCGAGGTTTACAAACGGGGAAAGCTGTGGTACAATGACCGTATCTGTGGCTTGAGAGGAGGAGCGTATATGAGCGGCAAGCTGATCGTATTCGAGGGGACGGACGGTTCCGGCAAGGCCACCCAGACGGCGCTGCTGTGCCAGGAATTGGAGCGGCGGGGCGTGCCCTTCCGCAAGCTGGAATTCCCCCGTTACGGCGAGGAATCCTCGGCGCTGATCCGGCTGTATCTGGGCGGTGCCTTCGGCGATAAGCCGGACGATGTCAACGCCTACGCCGCCTCGGTGTTCTACTCCGTGGATCGCTACGCCTCCTACAAGCAGGACTGGGGCGCTTTTTACGAAGCGGGTGGGCTGCTCGTCGCTGACCGGTACACCACCAGCAACGCCGTCCATCAGACGGCCAAGCTGCCGCCGCAGCAGCGGGAATCGTTCCTCGACTGGCTTTTCGACTTCGAGTACCGGCTGCTGGGACTGCCGGAGCCGACGCGGGTGCTGTACCTCGATATGCCCACGGAGGTGACGGAGCAGATGATGCGCCGCCGTGAGGCGGACACCCACACCACCGCCGACATCCACGAGCGGGACGAGGATTACCTGCGCCACTGCCGCGAAAACGCCGCCGCCGTCGTGTCGCGCTGCGGCTGGACGCGGATCGACTGCGCCGAAAACGGCTCGCCCCGCACCATTGAGGATATTCACCGTCAGGTCATGGCAGAACTGGATGACCTGCTGCCGAAAGGAGAATAAGGAACTATGGGAAAAAGAGAACAATACGAGGATAACGGTCGTTTCGAGACCGCCAAGTGGGATGCGGAGGAGGTACGCCGTCAAACGTCCGGCCAGCAGCACCGCAGCAAGCGCCGCCGGAAGAACAACGGTCTGCGCACCGCCATTTATCTCGGGTGTGTGGTGCTGGTGTCCTGTCTGCTGGCCGGTGTAGGCTGGCTGCTGGTCAACGATGTCTGCTCACTGAACAAAGCGCCCACCACCGTGACCATCACCGTGGAGGAGGGCGATAAAGTCAGCGATGTGGCCGAGAAGCTCCACGATGCAGGGCTGGTGAACTACAAGTGGCTGTTCTGCCTCACCAGCGGCTTCTTCAACTACAAGGACTATGTGGAGCCCGGCGTGTACAAAGAGCTGAACAGCGACATGGACTTCCGCGCCCTCATCCGCAACCTCCACGACTGGGAGGAGGAAGCCCGCGAAGCGCAGGGTCTCGTCCGCGTCACCATCCCCGAGGGCTACACCGTGCGGGAGATCATCGACCTGCTGGCGGAGAAGGGCGTGGCCACCAAGGAGGACTTGGAGGACGCCTGCGCCAACTTCGAGTACGCCGACTATGACTTTTTGGACGAGGACAAGCTGGGCAGCATCGACCGCATGGAGGGCTTCCTGTTCCCCAGCACCTATGACTTCGACACCAATCGCTCCGCCGTCTACACCGTGGAGACCATGCTGGTGTTCTTCAAGAATCAGATCAGCCGGCAGATGATGGCGGACATCAAGGCGTCGCCCTACACGCTGCAGGAGATCATCACCATGGCGTCCCTCATCGAGAAGGAGTCCATCGGTGACGACACCGAGCGCAAGAACATCAGCTCCGTCATCCACAACCGTTTGGAGAACCCCGACAGCGAGAAGGGCGGCCGTGCCTTGCAGCTGTGCTCCTCCATCAACTATATCATGAAGCACGACGGTGTCACCACCTTCGACACCGAGATCGACCACGACTACAACACCTATATCAACCAGGGTCTTACCCCGGGCCCCATCTGCAACCCGGGTCTCAGCGCCATCAAGGCCGCCATCTATCCGGCGGACACCACCTACTACTTCTTTGCACTGGGCACCGACGGCAAGAGTCACTTCTTCACCGACTACAATGAGCACCTGAAGTTCATCAACAGCGGTGAGTATCAGCCCATCTACTCATAAGGGAGACCGATATGGAAAAGAGAAAGCTGGAACTGCTGTCCCCCGCCGGTGACTGGGAAAAGCTGCAAATGGCGGTGCTGTACGGCGCAGACGCCGTGTATCTGGCGGGTACGTCCTTCGGGATGCGCTCCTTTGCCGGCAATTTCGACGATGACGAGCTGCCCCGCGCGGTGCGCTTCGCCCATGAACACGGCGTGAAGGTACACGCCACCGTCAACACCATGCCCCGCTGGAACGAGGCGGAGCAGCTCCCCGCCCATCTGGAAAAGCTGGATGCGGCGGGTGTGGACGCGCTGATCTTAGCCGACTTGGGCGCTTTCACGCTGGCGGGGAAGTATGCGCCCCACTGTCAGCGCCACATCAGCACCCAGCAGTCGGTGGCCAACCATGTCTGCGCCCAGTCGTGGTACGATTTAGGCGCCAGCCGTGTGGTGCTGGCGCGGGAGCTGAGCCTGGAGGAGATCGCCGCCATCCGTGCGCGTGTATCGAAGGAGCTGGAGCTGGAGACGTTCTGCCACGGTGCCATGTGCGTCAGCTACTCCGGAAGGTGTCTCCTCTCCAACTACATGACCGGCCGCGACTCCAATCGGGGCGAGTGCGCCCAGCCCTGCCGGTACCAGTACGCCTTGATGGAGGAGAAGCGCCCCGGGGAGTATTTCCCCGTGTTCGAGGACGAAAAGGGCACCTACATCATGAACAGCCGCGATATGTGCATGATCGACCATCTGGACGACCTGCTGCAAGCCGGTGTGGACTGCGTGAAGATCGAGGGACGCGCCAAATCAGCCTACTACGCCGCCATCGTCACCGGCGCTTACCGCCACTGCATCGATGCGGTGACGGCGGGACAGCCTCTTGATCCCGTGTGGCGGGACGAGGTGGAGCATATCAGCCACCGCCACTACGCCACCGGTTTCTACTACGGTCAGCCCGGCCAGTACTACGAAAACGCCCGCTATCTGCGGGATTGGCAGATCTGCGCCGTGGTGACGGACTGCGACGAGAATGGTCTCGCCACGCTGAGCCTTCGCAACAAGTTTGCCGCCGGTGATACGGTGGAGGTGGTGGGGCCCGACACCAAGCCCTTTACCGTCACCGTGCCGGAGATGCGGGACGGCGAGGGGAACGTCCTTTTGGAGCCGAAAACGCCTCAGATGGTGTTCACCATGCGTCTGCCCCGTCAGGTGCCGCCTATGAGCTTCATCCGCCATGCGGTGGACTTGAGCGCCAAGTGAAAAAAAGAACTCCGTATGCCGCGGCATACGGAGTTTTTGCGTCTGTGGAATTGGCATTACGCACTTTCTTCTGCTTTCATGGTGCGCTCATAGCGCCGTTCGCACACCGCCAGTATCCAGCTCCAAGCCACCAGCGGCAGCACCAGCAGGGAGCCTTGCAGTCCCCACCACTTCACGCCGAAGAAGGAGATGGCCGCGCCGATGTGGAAGCACAGCAGCGTCAGCGCGTAGAAGCGCGTCTTTTTCAGATGGACACGGTCGCCGTCGCAGAGGAACTCTGCCAGCGACAGGGACGCCTGCTTCGTGTTGTTGGTGGAGAAGATGGTGGAGCTGTAAAACCCCTCGGCACCCGGGAAGCTGCTCCACTGGACGCTCATGGCGAAGAACACCGGATACAGCGCCAGCACCGTGTTTACCTCCCGCGGGATGACCGCCACGATGACGGCGCACACGGCGGTGACGGCGGGGGAGACGTAGTGCATATCCACGCCCCACCTGCGGGGCAGGATGACGGTGAGCATGGTGCCGATGACGTACAGCACCAGCGCCCCGAGGTGGACGAGAACGCCGCCGCCGTCCAGCCGGAGAATGTCCATCAGCAGCTCCAGCAGGTTGACGGTCTGGGCGCTGCCCATGATACCGCTGTGGGATAAGATGGCGTAGCCGCCGAAGAAGCCGCCGACAGCGGCAAAGGCCAGATGGCGGTAGAGGTCGATATGAGGATGGTGAGAGAGTTTGTTCACGCAAACGCCCCGCTTTCTTTCGTAGTACTGCACAACGAACAACAGTATAGCATATCGCGGCGGAAAGGCAAGGGGCATTTCCTACAAAAAACCGAAAAAGGTGGCAAGTTCCGTGTTGACAACGGCGGAGATTGTGGTACAATAACGGAAGAAAATCGAAAAACGGCAATGAGAAAGCTGAGTCATCGACCGCCGCCGCCAAGCGAGACGGGGAGGGTGTGAGCCCGTCGGGTCAGGCACGATGACGGCCCCTTTTGAGCCGGCCGCGACGAGCGGCACGGGTGCTCCCGTTACAGAGCGACTGAGAGGGCGGCTTGTCCGCCGAATCAGGGTGGTACCGTGGAGTTATCTTCGCCCCTGCTTGCCATTTGGCAAGTGCGGGCGTTTTTTCATTGTATCAGAAAAATTTCAGTATAAAAGGAGACAGATCACATGAGCCATCCCTATCACGGCCTGAACGAACTGCGGGAGCTGTTCCTGAAGTTCTTCGAGACGAAAGGCCACCTGCGC
>CAZTHY010000069.1:478-6544 GCA_964613205.1 uncultured Oscillospiraceae bacterium | reverse complement strand
GGCCGCGGCGGTCTGGTGGCCTACACCGGCTCCAACGATATGCGCTACCTCATCGCCCAGGCGGAGAACGATCCCAAGGTGGCCGCCGTGGTGGAAGCGTTCCACTATCAGATCAGCAAGGAGATCGGCGCCATGGCCGTGGCCATGAAGGGTCAGGTGGATCAGATCATCCTCACCGGCGGCATCGCCTACGGTAAGGAGACCGTGGAAGCCATCCGTCAGATGGTGGAGTGGATCGCACCCATCACCGTCTACCCCGGCGAGGACGAACTGCTGGCGCTGGCACAGGGCGCCCTCCGCGTCCTCCGCGGCGAAGAAAAAGCCCAGGACTACCGCCGCCCCAGACCGTAAATAAGAAAAAAAGAAGCGCCTGTCGGCGCTTCTTTTTTTATGCTCTTTTGCGCTTACGCCTTATAGGGGACGTGCCAGATGGTTTCGGCGTATTGGGAGATGGAGCGGTCGGCGGCGAAGATGCCGCTGCGGGCGATGTTCCGCAAACTCATCTGATTCCAGCGGGTGCGGTCGGTGTAGGTGTGGCGCATACGGCTCTCTGCGTCCACATAGGCGGCGAAGTCCGCCAGCACCATGTACTGGTCGGCCTGACCGTCCACACCGGTGACCAGCCGCTGCCACAGATCTTCGTAGGTCACGCCGTCGCGGAAGCCGGTCTTGAGCTGATCCAGCACGCGGCGGAGCATGGGGTCGCGGCGGTAGAGAAGCTGGGGATCGTAGGTGTGGCGCAGGTGCTCCACCTCGTCGGCCTTGAGACCGAAGAGGAACATATTGTCGTCACCCAGCAGCTCATGCATCTCCACGTTGGCACCGTCCAGCGTGCCGACGGTAAGGGCGCCGTTCATCATGAACTTCATGTTGCCGGTACCGCTGGCCTCTTTGCCGGCGGTGGAGATCTGCTGGCTGACTTCGCTGGCAGGCATCAGCATTTCCGCCAGCGACACGCGGTAGTTCTCCAAAAACACCACCTGCAGGCGATCCTTGCACAGCGGGTCGTTGTTGATCTGATCGGCCAGGGAGTTGATGAGGTGGATGATCCGCTTGGCCACGGCGTAGCCCGGGGCGGCCTTGGCACCGAAGAGGAACGTCTGCGGCGGCAGGTTCATGTCGGGATCGTCCTGCAAGCGCTGGTAGAGGGCGATGATTTGCAGCACGTTCAAAAGCTGCCGCTTGTACTCATGGAGACGCTTCACCTGCACGTCGAAAATGGCGTCGGTGTTCAGCACCACGCCCTGATGACGCTTGGCGTAGGCGGCGAAGGCCAGCTTGTTCTGGTGCTTGATGTCCTCCAAACGCTGCAAAACGCTGCTGTCGTCGGCGTAGGCCTCCAGCTTTTTCAGCTCTGCGGGGTGGGTCAGATAGCCGTCGCCGCCGGTGAGGTCGCGGATAAGGCCGTCCAGCCCGGGGTTGATCTGCGGTACCCAGCGGCGGTGGTCGATGCCGTTGGTGACGTTCTTGAACTTGTCCGGCGTCATCTCGCAGGCGTCACGGAACAGGTCTTTCCGCAGAATTTCGGAGTGGAGCGCCGACACGCCGTTCACCGCCATGCTGCCGGCGATACACAGGTTGGCCATGCGGACACCGCCGTCCCAGATGATGGCCAGCTTGGCGGTTTTGGCATCGTCGTGGAAGTAGTCCTCCACCTGCTGCTGCCAGCGGCGGGCGATCTCCTTGAGAATCTGCCACACGCGGGGCAGCAGCGTCTCAAAGAGCTGCTGCGGCCAGATCTCCAGCGCTTCCGCCAGCACGGTGTGGTTGGTGTAGGCCACGCAGTGGGTGGTGATGTGCCACGCCTCGTCCCAGTTCATGCCGGCATCGTCCACCAGAATACGCATCAGCTCGGGAATGACCAGCGTGGGGTGGGTGTCGTTGATCTGAATGACGTTCTTTTCGTGGAAGTTCTTCAGCGTGCCGTACTGCTGGATGTGCTTGCGGGTGATGGACTGGATGGTGGCGGAGACGAAGAAATACTGCTGCTTGAGACGCAGGGACTTGCCCTCATAGTGGTTGTCCTCGGGGTACAGCACCTGACTGATGGCATCGGCCATGGCACGCTCCTCGGCGGCGTGGAGGTACTGTCCCTGACTGAACAGCTTCATGTCGATGGGCTTGGGGCTTCGCGCCTGCCACAGACGCAGCGTGTTGACGTGGCGGGTGTCGTAACCGGCCACCTCCATGTCGCAGGGCACCGCCAGCACACGGGTGTAGTCCTCGTGTACCACCATCAGGTGGCCGTTGTCCCAGCGGGTGCGGACGGTACCGCCGAAGTGTACCTCCTCCGCCTCCTGCAATTTCGGCAGCAGCCACGCATCGCCCAGCTGCATCCAGTCGTCGGGCAGCTCCACCTGCTGGCCTTCCACGATCTTCTGCTTGAAGATACCCAGCTCGTAGCAGATGGAGTAGCCGGTGGCGGGAATTTCCAGTGTGGTCATGCTGTCCAGATAGCAGGCCGCCAGCCGTCCCAGACCGCCGTTGCCGAGACCGGCATCCGGCTCCATGTCGAAAATGTCGGCCGCCTTGAAGCCCAGCTCACCGATGGCGGAGGTCAGGTCGTCCAGCAGCTCCAGATTGTAGGCGTTTTTCATAAGACTGCGTCCCATCAGGAACTCCAGCGACAGGTAGTGTACCTTCCGCTGTTCGCCCTTGTCCACGTCCTCACGGGTCTGTACGCCCCGCTCGGCCATGATGTCGCGCAGTACCATGGCACAGGCCTTCATCATCTCACCGTCCGTGGCCTGCTTTTCCGTGCAGCCGTAGTTCAGCCGCAGCTTTTGGACGATGGCTTCTTTCAGTGTTTGCTTGTCGTAGGTCATAGGGTATTATCCTCCGTTGATACGCCGGAATGGGTTCATCCCAGCAGGTTTGCGTAAATATGGCGGTATTCACCGGCGCTCTTCGTCCATGTGAAGTCCGCCGTCATGCCGCGGCGGCGCACGGTGTCAAAGCCCGTCGGATCGCCGCGGTACAGGCCGGTGGCCTGACCGATGACATCCAGCAGCGCACCGCTGTCGTACCGCTCGAACAGGTAGCCGGTGCCGTCCTCCTGTCCCACCTGGCAGGACTTCACCGTGTCGGCCAGTCCGCCGGTGCGCCGGACGATAGGCACGGTGCCGTAGCGCATGGCGATCATCTGACTCAGCCCGCAGGGTTCACTGCGGGAGGGCATCAGGAACAGGTCGGCGCCGGCGTAGATGCGGCGGCTCAGCCCCTCGTCATAGGCCAGCTGCGCGCTGAACCGGCCGCCGTACTGCCACGCTTTCTGACGGAAAAAGTCCTCGTACCGCCACTCACCGGTGCCCAGCACCACGAACTGGCAGCCGGTGGCCATAATGCCGTCCATGGCCTCCTGCACGATGTCCAGTCCCTTGTGTCCCACCAGCCGTGTCACCATGGCCATGAGCGGCACGTCCGGCTCCACGGTAAGGCCGAGGGACTCCTGCAAGGCGGCCTTGCACGCGGCCTTGCCCTTCATATTCTTCGCCGTGAAGTGGGCGGGGATCGCCTTGTCGGCGGCGGGGTCGTAGCTGACGGTGTCGATACCGTTGACTACGCCGTGCATCTTCCAGCCCACCATGTCCACGATGGAGTGCATCCCCTCGGCAAAGGCGGGGTCGTGGAGCTGCTGGGCGTAGGTGGGGCTGACGGTGGTGACGGCATCGGCCATCAGCATGGCGCCCTTCATCAGATTCACGTCGCCGTCCATTTGCAGCGTGCCGTCCTCGTACCAGCCGCGGTGGAGACCGAAAAGCTGGTCAACGGCGTCGCTGCCGTAGCGACCCTGATACTCGATATTGTGGATGGTGAACACGGTGCGGATGCGCCGTACCTCCTCCCAGCGGGTGGCCACGTCCTTGAGATAGATGGGCACCAGCGCCGTCTGCCAGTCGTTGCAGTGGATAATGTCCGGCATCCAGTCGAGACTGGGCAGCAGATCGACCACGGCCCTGGAGAAAAAGGCGAACCGCTCGCCGTCGTCAAACTCGCCGTAGAGCCGGTCGCGGCGGAAGTAGCCCTCGTTGTCCACGAAGTACCACGTCACGCCGTCCTTCACCAGCGAGAAAAGACCGCAGTACTGGTGCCGCCAGCCCAGGTCTACATAGATATACTTGCGGAAGGTCATCTCTTGCCGCCACTTGTCACCGATCTGACGGTAAAGGGGCAGGATCACCGCCACCTCGTCACCGTTTTTCGCCAGTGCAGGGGGTAAGCTCCCCGCCACGTCGGCCAGACCGCCGGTTTTGCAGAAGGGGAACGCCTCACTGGACACATACAGAATACGCATAGCCGCCACCTCAGATCTTCACGCCCTTGGCCACCACCACGGGATAGTGGGGATGACCCATCAGGGCGGCGTTTTCGCCGATGGTCACATACTTGTCGGTGATGACGCTGCGCAGCGTCGCGCCCTTTTTCACCACCGTGTCCTTGAAGAGGATGCAGTTCTCCACCGTGGCGCCCTTTTCGATGCGGACGTTGCGGAAGAGGATGCAGTTTTTCACCGTGCCCTGTACGTCACAGCCGTCGGCCACCAGCGAGTTGACGCAGCCGCCCTCGGGGTCGATGTAGCTGGAGGCGGAGTCGTTTTCCTTGCCGTAGACGGGGCGATGGGGGGTAAAGAGGGCGCTGCGCTGGTCGCAGTCCAGCAGCTCCATGCTGCGGTCGTAGTAGCTTTGCAGCGTGTTGATGTGGGCGGCGTAGCCGTCGTAGACGTAGCCGTACAGCTTCAGTCGGTCGCTCATCTCCTGCAATACGTTGCGGCGCAGGCTGTAACCGTTGCGGCTGGCGCACTCCGTCACCAGCGAGATCAGCGTATCGCGGTGGATGACGAAGATGTTCAGACACCGGTAACCGGCGGGGGAGTACACCGCGTAGGCGGTATCGGTGATGCGGCCGGTGTCGTCCAGCGTGAAGTAGGTGTCGTCCTCGTCACCGTTTCCGGCGGCGCAGACGGCGGTGATGTCGGCGCCGGTCTCGATATGGCGGCGTACCACGTCCTCCAGCGGCAGGTTGATGACGGTGTCGCCGTCCGCCAGCACCACATAGTCCTGCCGGATGGCCTTGAGATAGTTCATCACGCTGGCCAGCGCCTCCACACGGCCACGGAACTGGCCGTCGCCGCCCCGCTGCTCCGTGTAGGCGAAGGCGGGCAGCAGCGTCAGACCGCCGAAGTTGCGGCTTAAGTCCCAGCTCTTGCCGGAGCCCAGATGATCCAGCAGCGACTGGCACTTGCCGTGCATGATGACGCCCACGTCGGTAACACCGGCGTTGACCATGCTGGAGAGGACGAAGTCGATGACCCGATAGTCCCCTGCAAAGGGGATGGAGCCTGGGACGCGGTTTTCGATCAGCTCACGCAGCCCCGTTTTCTTCTCGTAGGAAAAGATAATGCCGTGCAGTCCCTTCATGACCGTACCTCCTTACCGTTCTCTCCCAGCATATATTTCGGTTCCACGGTCTCGCCGTCCTTGACCTCCGTATTGGGTCCCAGCACGGCGATGCCCCAGTTTTCAAAGTCCACGCTGCCCGGTGCGCCGCCGACCACGGCGTTTTTACCTACGCGGCAGTTCTCGCCCACGATGGCGTAGGACACCTTGGCACCGGATTCGATGGTGGCGTTGGGCATGATGACGGAGTAGCTCACCTCCGCGCCCTCGCCGACAGACGCGCCGTAGCTGAGGACGCTGTTTTTCACCTCGCCCAGCACCGTGCAGCCCTTGGCCACGGCGCTGTTGCCCACGTCGCCGTTTTTGCCGATGAAGGTAGGCGGGCAGGTGGGCGTGCGGCCATAGATGCGCCATTTCTTGTCCAGCAGGTTCAGCCCCGACCCGGGGGACAGCATATCCATGTTGGCGTCCCACAGGGAGTCCAGCGTGCCTACGTCCTTCCAGTAGCCGTCGAAGCGGTAGGCCGTCAGCCTTTCACCGGCTTCCAGCATGGCGGGGATGATGTTCTTGCCGAAGTCGTTGCTGCTGCTCTCATCCTCCTCGTCCGCGATGAGATACTGCCGCAGCTTCTTCCAGGTGAAGCTGTAAATGCCCATGGAGGCCCGATGGC
>CAZTHY010000069.1:0-468 GCA_964613205.1 uncultured Oscillospiraceae bacterium | reverse complement strand
GATGCTTGGGCTTTTCCTCGAACTCCACGATGTCGTCGCTGCCGTCCACGTTCATGATGCCGAAGCGGGGCGCCTCCTCCCAGGGCACCTCCATGACGGAGATGGTGCAGTCGGCCTTGGCCTCCTTGTGGCGGCGGAGCATATCGGAGTAGTCCATCTTGTAGATGTGGTCGCCGGACAGAATCAGCACATATTCGGGGTCGTAGAGATCCACAAAGCCGATGTTCTGATAGATGGCGTTGGCGGTACCCTTGTACCACACGGCGCCGTCGGCGCTCTGGTAGGGCGGCAGGATGTGAACGCCGCCGTTCATGCGATCCAGCTCCCAGGGCTGGCCGCTGCCGATGTAGGTGTTCAGCTCCAGCGGGCGGTACTGGGTCAGTACGCCTACGGTGTCGATGCCGGAGTTGGTGCAGTTGGACAGGGGGAAATCAATGATGCGGAATTTGCCGCCGAAGGGCACGGCGG
>CAZTHY010000068.1:0-6648 GCA_964613205.1 uncultured Oscillospiraceae bacterium | reverse complement strand
CCGATCTGATCTCCGCCATCATCATCTACCTGTGCGGCTTCGTGCTGTTCATGAAGCACGCCATGCGCTCCTCCATCGCCAAGCGGGAGGAGAAAGCTGCGCTGAAGGCGGCCTCGGCTGCCGACGGCGGGAAGGGAGGCAATGAGGCATGAGTCTGCTGCTGCAATATACGCTGATCTTCGCCTCCGTGCTGATCCTTGTGGCGCTGGGCGGCTGCTTCGCGGAGCATTCCGGTGTCATCAATCTGGGTCTGGAGGGCATCATGATCATGGGCGCACTGGGCGGTGCGCTGACCATGCGCTATCTGGCGGACGCCCCGGGCCCGGCGATCATCGTGGCGGTCATCCTCGTGTCCGCGCTGGTGGGAATGCTGTACTCCGCCCTGCTGGCAGTGGCCAGCATCCACTTCAAGGCGGACCAGACACTGGTTGGCACGGCGCTGAACCTGCTGGGCACGGCGGGGGCCACCGTCATCGTCAAGGCCATCAACACCGCCGCCAATCCCGATGACGTGTCCTCCATCATCCAGTACACCGGTGCCAAGCAGGCGTTCCTCGTGAACATCGGCTCCTTCGAGTTCAGCTGGTTCATGGTGGTGACGCTGGTGCTGCTGGTGGTGTCCTATGTGCTGCTGTACAAGACCCGCTTCGGTCTGCGGCTGATGGCCTGCGGTGAGCATCCTCAGGCGGCGGACAGCGTCGGTATCAACGTCTACAAGATGCGCTGGGCGGGTGTCCTCATCTCCGGCGTGCTGGGCGGACTGGGCGGTATCGTGTTCATCACCGCCGGTGTGTCCGAGTGGCGTTTTGAGTACGGCGTGGCCGGTTTCGGCTTCCTGTCGCTGGCGGTCATGATCTTCGGCCAGTGGAAGCCCACCCGTATCGCGCTGGCGGCGCTGCTGTTCGGCCTGTTCCGTGCGCTGTCCAACGTGTACACCGGCTTCGACTTCCTGAAGGATCTGAACCTCCCCAGCCAGCTCTACAACATGATGCCCTACATCATCTCGCTGGTGGTGCTGGCCTTCACCTCCAAGAAGTCCCGCGCCCCCAAGGCCGAAGGCATCCCCTACGACAAGGGACAGAGATAAAAAAAGAGACCCGAAAGGGTCTCTTTTTTTATGCCGCCTGTGGCGGATGAACAATTTTTCTCTTGGCTCCCTCTGTGAGGGAGCTGTCAGCGCTTTGCGCTGACTGAGGGAGAGACCGCTCCGCTGAGGGTACGGTAGACGTTCGTAGGGGCGGACGACTCTGTCCGCCCGATGCAGTAGGTGCGATAAACGTATGCAAAACGGTGAGCAAAAAGGTCGCGTCGATGGTCGTAGGGCGGGGTGACCTCACCCCGCCGCACAGGAAACCGATGCACCGGCGGTAGAACGAAAAGGCTCCCCTTGCAAGCAAGGGGAGCCTTTTCCTCATCGCCCCTCTTTTTCTCTTACTTTCCGCGCTGCTCCCGCTCTTTTTTCTCCGCTTCGGCGCGCTGGACGCAGACGTCTGCCCAATTGGGCAGCTTGTCCAGCTCCTTGGCGAAGTCCGCCATGTGGTCGGGGATGGCGATCTTTTGGGGACAGACGTGGGTACAGGCGCCGCAGCCGATACAGGCATGAGGCCACTTCTCCTTGGGCTGGGCGTCCAGCTGCATCTTGATGGTGGAGCCGCTGCCGCCGCGAAGCTGGTTGTACTTGTGCAGCAAGTCGGGGATATCCAGCCCCTGCGGGCAGCCGTCGCAGCAGTAGCGGCAGGCGGTGCAGGGCACCGATTTCTTCATCTTCTCCGCCGCCGCCAGCACGATGGCTTCTTCCTCCGCCGTCAGCGGGTCGAGATGGTCGAAGGTGGCCACGTTGTCCACCACCTGCTCCACGCTGCTCATGCCGCTCAGCACCATGGCCACGCCCTCCACACCGTGGAGCCACCGCATGGCAAAGGACGGGATGGACGCATCGGGACGGATGGCGTGGAGCGCCGCTTCGCTGGCCTCGTCCAGCTTGGCCAAACCGCCGCCCCGCACCGGCTCCATGACCCACACCGGCAGGTGGTATTTGGCCAGCAGGTCGCACTTCTCCTTCGCCTTTTGCAGCGTCCAGTCCAGATAGTTGAGCTGGATCTGACAGAACTCCATCTTGTCGCCGTACCGCTCCAAGAACGACTCGAGACACGGCAGATCGGCGTGGGTGGAGAAGCCCAAATGCCGGATGCGCCCCAGCCGCTTCTGCTCCACGAAGTAGTCCACCACGCCCCACTGGGGATTGGTGTACACGTCCATGCAGTTTTCGTACACGTTATGGAGCAGGTAATAGTCAAAATACTCCACGCCGCACTTTTCCAACTGCTGCCGGAACGTGTCCGCCGGATCGGGGTCGTTCACCAGCATGTGGCCGGGGTACTTGGTGGCCAGATTATAGCTCTCGCGGGGGTACTTCTTCAAGCACTTGCCCGTCACCACCTCCGACTGGTTGCTCATATACGGCCATGCGGTGTCGAAATAGTTGACACCGTGGTCGATGGCGTAGTCGAACATGGCCTGTGTAGCAGCCTCGTCCACGCTGCCGTCCGCCAGCGTAGGCAGACGCATGGTGCCGAAGCCCAGCAGGGACAGCTTCTCCCCTTGAAAATCGCGGTAAATCATGTAAGTTCTCCTTTCTCTCCGAAAAAAGACGCTCCACGGCCACACTGCCGCAGAGCGCTTTCGTTTACTGAATGGACACGACCTCGTAACCGGCGTCGGTGACGGCCTTGGTCAGCACTTCGTCGCTGACATCACCGGTGACGACGGCGGTGCCGGATGTCAGGTCTACCTGCGCCGTCACGCCCAGCGCCGTCAGCGCCTTCTCCACGTGGGCGACACAGTGGGCACACATCATGCCCTTGATGGTCATGGTTTTCTTCATAGCGGGTACCTCCTCCGTATTCGTACCCCTATCATACACCGTTTCCGCCGGTTTTGCAACCGTTTCATGGCCTTTCCACCGCCGCAGACGCAGCGCGTTGGACACCACGCACACGGAGCTCATGCTCATGGCCGCCGCCGCGATCATGGGGTTCAGCGTCACATGGAAGGCGGGGTACAGCGCACCCGCCGCCACGGGGATGCCGATGGCGTTGTAGAAAAACGCCCAAAAGAGATCCTGCCGAATGTTCCGCAGTGTGGCGCGGGAGAGCGCAATAGCGTCCACGATGTCCATGAGACTGCTGCGCATCAGCACGATGTCCGCCGACTCGATGGCCACGTCGGTACCGGCACCGATGGCCAGTCCCACGTCCGCCGTCACCAGCGCCGGTGCGTCGTTGATGCCGTCGCCCACCATGGCCACCTGATGGCCTTCCGCCTTCAGGTCCGCCACGCACTGTGCCTTGTCCTGCGGCAAGACCTCCGCGATGACGTGATCCACACCCACCTGTCGGGCGATGGCCTCCGCCGTCCGCCGGTTGTCGCCGGTGAGCAGCACCACGCGGCAGCCCGCCTTTTGAAGGGCGGCTACGGCCTCGGCGCTGTCCTGCTTCACCACGTCCGCCACGGCGATCACGCCCAGCAGATGACCTCCGGCGGCGATGTACAGCGGTGTTTTGCCGTCCTCCGCCAAAGAAAGCGCCGCTTCCCGCAGTGGGGCAGTCGTCACACCGGCGGCAGCCATGCAGTCCTCGTTGCCCGCCAGCAGCTTCACGTTCTCCACCACGGCGGTGACGCCGCCGGTGACGGCTTCAAACTCCGCCGCCTCCCGCAGCGCAAGTCCTCTCTCCACCGCTTCCGCCACGATGGCACCCGCCAGCGGATGCTCCGACGGCTTTTCCAGCGACGCTGCCGCCCGCAAAAGGGCGCTCTCCTCCACGCCGTCGGTGCAGAGCAGGTCGGTGACGTGGGGCTTGCCCTCGGTGACGGTGCCGGTCTTGTCCAGCACCACCGTGTCGATACGCCCCATCTGCTCCAAACTGGCGGCGGACTTCACCAAAATGCCCTTTTCCGCCGCCTTACCGGTGGCGACGGTGATGGCCACCGGCGTGGCCAGTCCCAGCGCACAGGGGCAGGAGATGACCAGCACGGCGATGCCGATGCTCAAACAGAACCGCACGTCCATGTGGCCGACGATCGCCCACAGCGCTGCCGCCAGCAGGGCGATACCGATGACCACCGGCACGAACACGGCGCTGATACGGTCGGCCAGACGGCTGATAGGCGCTTTTCCCCCCGCAGCCTGCTCCATGAGCTGAATGATCTGGGACAGCGTGGTATCGCTGCCCACCCGATCGGCGGTCAGCTCGATATACCCTCCGGTGAGGATGGTGGCGGAGGTGACGCGGCTGCCCGCCGTCTTGTCCACCGGCATACTCTCGCCGGTGAGGGCGGACTCGTCCGCCGTACCGCTGCCCTTCGTCACCGTACCGTCCACCGGAATTTTGCCGCCCTGCCGGACGATGACCGTCTCCCCTACCCCAATGTCCTCGGTGGGGACGGTCAGCTCCTTTCCATCGCGGCGCACCACGGCGGACTCCGGCGCCAGCGCCAGCAGCGCCGTGATGGCACCGGTGGTCTTGCCCTTGGAGCGCTCCTCCAGATACTTGCCCACCGTCACCAGCGCTAAGATCATACCCGCCGACTCGAAGTACAGATCGGGCATTCCCTCCACCTTACCGGCCGCCAGCAGCGCCATTTCGATGAGACTGTACACCAGTCCCGCCGCCGCACCCAGCGCCACCAGCGAGTCCATATTGGGGCTGCCCTGGAAAAGGCGGGAAAAGCCCACGGTGAAGTATTTCCGGTTCAGGATCAGAATGGGCACCGTCAGCGCCAGCAGCACGAAGGCCGCCGCCAGCGGCTGGGTGTGCATAAAGGTGGGCACCGGCAAGCCCATCATGTGCCCCATGCTGAGATAGAACAGCGGCACAAGACACACCACCGACCACAGAAGCCGCCGCCCCATGGCGTGGAGCGCCGTGTCCTGCTCCGACTTCAGATCGCGGCGGACTTCACTCTCCGGCGATGCGCCGTAGCCCGCCGCCTGTACGGCGGCCATGATCTCCCCCGCCTGTACCTCCTCGCCGTGGTCGCACACCAGCGTCCCCAGCATTAAATTCACCGACGCGCTTTCCACGCCCGCCACGCTTTTGGCCGCCCGCTCTACATGGGCAGCACAGGCGGCGCAGGTCATGCCGGTGACGACGAATTTTTCTGTCATAGTGCTATTTCCTCCGTGGAGAAATCGTTCTGCTGTCAGTCTACCACGGCGGCGATGTTTTTGCAAGGGGGAGTTAGAGAACTTTTACCGTTTCCGCTTCTCCGACGGGCGGCACACTACCGCCGCCAGCAGTGAAAACACCACCGCCGCCGCGATACCGCCGGAGGTGGCGGTCAAGCCGCCGGTCAGCGCCCCTAACAATCCCCGCTCCGCCACTGCCGCCGCCACGCCTTTGGCCAGCGAGTAGCCGAAGCCGGTGAGGGGCACGGTGGCTCCTGCGCCGCCCCAGTCGGCGATATAGGGGTACACGCCCACCGCCTGCAAAAGCACCCCCGCCACCACATAGCCGGTGAGGATGCGCGCCGGTGTCAGCGCCGTCTTGTCCAGAATCAGCTGCCCTACGGCGCAGAGCACGCCGCCGCAGAGGAACGCTTGCAGATAGTCCATCACTTTGCCTCCTTTTCCGCCGCCAGCACCACCGCATGGCAGATGCCCGGGATGCTCTCCCCCTGAAAAGAGCTGGTGGGGCTGAGCAGCGCGCCGGTAGGGGCGAACAGCACCCGCCGCCACTTCCCCTTCCGCAGTCCGTCCAGCAGATGGCCGCACAGCACCGCCGCCGAGCAGCCGCAGCCGCTGCCCCCTGCGTGCATATCCTGCCGCTGCCTGTCGTAGAGCAGCAGGCCGCAGTCGGTGTAGTTTTCCAGCGCCACGCCCTCCCGCCGGAACAGCTCCTTTAAGATGTCGTGTCCCACCGCGCCTAAATCGCCGGTGACGATGAGGTCGTAGTCCCGCGGTTTCGTCTCCGTCTCCCGAAAGAGGGCGGCGAGGGTGTCGTAGGCGGCGGGTGCCATGGCGGCACCCATGTTGGTCATGTCCGTCACGCCCATGTCCACGATGCGCCCTCTGGTGACGTGGGTGATATAGGGGCCTTCCGACTCCCGCCCCACGATGCAGCACCCCGCCGCCGTGGCCGTCCACTGGGCGGTAGGCGAACGCTGGGAGCCGTAGGGCAGCGGCATACGGTACTGCCGCTCCGCCGTGCAGAAGTGGGAGGAGGTCTGCGCCGCCGCCAGCTGCGCCCCGCCGCCCACTACCGCCAGCGCCGCCAGCGCCAACGACTCCCCCATGGTGGAGCAGGCGCCGTACACGCCGCAGACGGGGATGCCGAAATCCCGCAGCGCAAACGTGGCGCCGATGTTCTGATTCAGCAGGTCACCGGCGAACACGCAGTCCACGTCCTCCGCCGTCAGTCCGCCCTTTTGCAGCGCCAGACGCAGCGCGTCGCCCTGCATGGCGGCTTCCCCCTGCTCCCACGTCTTTTGGCCGCAGAAGGAGTCGTCATACACCGCGTCGAAGCAGGTACCCAGGGGGCCGTCCCCCTCCATGCGTCCCACTACCGCCGCCCAGCTCACCACCGCCGCCGGTACCGTCAGCGCCGCCGTCTGCCGTCCCAATCGCTTCACATTCATACGTTGCACCTC
>CAZTHY010000067.1:0-6668 GCA_964613205.1 uncultured Oscillospiraceae bacterium | reverse complement strand
TCTCCACCGAAATGGCGCGGAAGGTGGCGGAGAGCAACAGCGTGGCCTGCTTCGATACCTTCACCGGCTTCAAGTTCATGGCGGAGAAGAAGAACGCGCTAGAGGCCTCCGGCGAGGGACAGGTCATCATGTCCTTCGAGGAGAGCTACGGCTATATGCTGGGCGACTTCGTGCGGGATAAGGACGCCGTCACCGCGTCGCTGCTCATCACCGAGATGGCCGCGTGGTACGCCGCCAAGGGCATGACGCTCTACGACGCGCTGCAAGCCCTCTACGAGAAGTACGGCTGGTACGGCGAAAAGACCCACAATCTCGTCATGCCCGGGCTGGACGGTCTGGAGAAGATGGCAGCGCTGATGAAGCGTCTCCGCACCACGCCGCCCACCCATATCGCAGACGTGGCCGTGGCCGTGCGGAAGGATTACAGCGACGGCAGCGCCGTGGATACCGCCACCGGCGCCACCACCGCCATGGAGCTGAAGGGCAGCAACGTGCTGCGCTACGAGCTGGCGGACGGCACCACCATCCTTGTTCGTCCCTCCGGCACCGAGCCCAAGATCAAGGTCTACATCCTGACCCGCGGCGGTGACGCAGCGGAGCGTGACGAGAACATCGCCAAATACTCCGCCTGGGTGGATACCCTCACCAAGTAAAGAAACGCAAAAAAAGAAGCCCGCAAGGGCTTCTTTTTTTGCGTTTTTGTGCCTTATTTCACATCCGGCAGGATGCCCAGCAGCACCAGCGGTTCCTCGCCGGTGTTGTCGATGCCGTGGGTGTGTCCCTCGGGACAGTAGTGCACGTCACCAGCGGCGATGGCCACGTCCACGCCGTCGTCGTGGCAGATGCCCCGCCCCGACCGGACGTAGATGACCTCGCAGTTGCCGGTGTGGGTGTGAAGCCCGATGGACGAGCCTGCCGGCAGCGTCAGCTCCACGATACGCCCCATCCTGTCGCTGACCGCCGTGCGGACGTGGGCTTCACCGACGCCGCCCTTGAAATGGGGCACTACCGCCGGTTCCAAAGCGGAAAAATCAAACAGCATACGTCACCTCAACCGTTCTTTCGCATCTTTTCCTGTACCGCTGCGCCGGTAGGCGTGGCCGCCAAGCCGCCCAGCGCCGTCTCGCGGAACTCCACCGGCATACGGCGGCCTACCTCGCCCATAGCGTCGATGACCTCGTCCACCGGAATGCGGCTGGTGATGCCCGCCATGGCCATGTCCGCCACGCTGACGGCGTTCACCGCGCCGATGACGTTCCGCTTCACGCAGGGCACCTCCACCAGACCCGCCACCGGATCGCAGATGAGACCCATCAGGTTTTTCAGCGCCATGGCCACTGCGTGGCCGATCTGCTCGCCGTTGCCGCCCCGCAGCGCCACCAGCGCCGCCGCTGCCATGGCCGACGCGGTGCCGATCTCCGCCTGACAGCCGCCGGCTGCGCCGGAGATGCACGCCCGATAGGCGATGACCGCACCCACGCCGCTGGCGACGTACAGCGCCTCCAACAGCTGGTGCTGGCTGATCTCCTCGTACTTGCACAGCGGCAGCAGCACCGCCGGCAGCACGCCGCAGGCACCCGCCGTAGGGGCGGCCACGATACGGCTCATGCAGGCGTTGGACTCCGCCATGCTCAGCGCCTCGGCGATGACCTCGCTGACGTAGCCGCCGGTCATGGCCTCGCCGCGGAAGTTGTACTGCCGCATTTTCATGCCGTCGCCGCCTACCAGACCGCTGACGGAGCGGCGGCGGCCGGTGTAGCTGTCCGCCGCGTCAGACATGGCCTGCCAGGTGGTCAGCATCTTGGCCATGGACTGGTTCCGCGTCACCTGACGCTCCTCCATATCCGTCTCCAGCACGATCTCCCAGAAGGGCTTGCCCTCCTCGGCCATGCGGTCAAATATGTCCCTCATCGAATCCAGTGCCATCGTCATCCTCCTCCTTGTCGTAGTAGGTTATGGACAAGATCCCGGGCAGTTCCGACAGGAACGCCACCTGACTGGGCTTGATCCGTTGGTCGGTCTCGATGACCATCAGCGCGTCGCCGCCCCGCTTGTGGCGGTACAGACTCATGTTGGCCACGTTGATGCGGAGCTGGCTGAGAATGCTGGTAACGGCGGCCACGGTGCCGCTCTCGTCCTGATTGCGCACCACCAGCGTGTTGAACATACCGGTGAAGTTCACGTCGATGCCGTCCAGCTTGTTCACCATGATGCGGCCGCCGCCGATGGAGGACGCCTGCATGGTCAGGCACTTGCCGTCCTCGTCCCAGGCCTCGATAACGGCGGTGTTGGGATGGGCGTCCCGCAGCTTGATCTCGTCAAAGGTGTAGGTCAGACCGGCCTTTTCCGCCTCGGCGAAGGCGTTGGGCAGCCGGTGGTCGTCGGGCTTCATGCCCAGCAGACCGCCTACCAGCGCACGGTCGGTGCCGTGTCCCGCGCCGGTATCGGCGAAGGAGCCGTAGAGGTGGATGGCCGCCCGCACCGGCGGTTTGCCCAGCAGCGTCCGCGCCATAGCGCCGATCCGCGCCGCCCCCGCCGTATGGGAGCTGGACGGCCCGATCATTACCGGCCCCAGAATTTCAAAAATATCCAGCATGAAAGAACTCCTTTCATCGTGTTGCCCACATTGTACCATAGAACCCACCGGAATGCGAGAGGTATTTTTGAAAACCACCGTATTTCGCGGTCACAAATCCCGCTCCCGCCTTTTTTGTAGGGGCGGACGACCCTGTCCGCCCGAAAAGGCTCCCCTTACTTGTAAGGGGAGCTGTCAGCGCATAGCGCTGACTGAGGGGATTTCTCCGGTGCGGTGCCATCTATCCCTTCCGTCACGGCTTCGCCGTGCCACCTCCCCTTAAAAAAGGGGAGGCTTTTTTCTGCCGCCGCGCAAAAAAAGAAGCCCTTACGGGCTTCTTTTTTTGCAAAGGTCAATTAGAAGAACTTCTTCTTTCCCATGTAACCCATACCGAGGACGGAGGACACCGCCATCACACCATAGATGGCAATACCGGCGTCGAAGGTGGTGGGGGACTGCGCCTTACCGGTGGTGGTAGTGGTGGTAGTAGTACCAGTGCCGACGGGTCTCGGGCGATAGGGGGTGCCAGCAGTCGTGCCGTTCAGTAGATACTGGGAGAAGTGTGCCAGCCGCATGGTGATGACACCATTGGCGCTGTCATAGTAGAACGTGTTGTTCGCTGTCAAGCCAGTGCTGTTAGCCGAAGTCAGCTTAGTCACAACACCGGTAGCGCCCAAGTGATGAACAGTAACGTTCTTCAAACCAGCCTTGTAAGGAACGGTAACGATAGCATAAGCGCCATCAGCGCCATTCGTAAAGACATTGTCTTCGCCAGCCTTAAGGTCAATGCTCACCACAACAGCGTTGGTGGTGCTGGTGCTCTTGGTGGCTTCGGTGTAAGCAGCCTTGTTTTCATCAGCAACATTGGCGTTGTTCTTGGCTTCCTTGGTGGTGACGGTCAAGGTCAAATCGCCCTCGTTAGCCACAGTATTAACTGCCGCAGCGTTCAAGGTGACAGAAACGGTCTTGTCGGTGGTGGTAGCAGAAGTGTCCGTACCATTGACGGTCAGCTCCTTGCCTTCCTCAATGGCGGCGCTGGGAATGGCCACATTCTCCACCTTGTTGGTGGTCTCGATCTCCACAACGCTGGTGCCCTTGTCATCAGTACCCGCGTCAACGTCCTTCTTCTCACTTACGATATAGCTCGTGCCGTTGTAAGTAACAGCATAGCCGGTAGCAGGCAGATACTTAGCGGGGCTGGTACTAAACGTACCGCCGGTGATGGCAAGCTTACCGGCAGTCTTGACAAGTGCGCCATCGAACGTACCGCCGCTGATAGTGAGTTCATGCTTATCGGCATCGACAGCATCACAGCCCTTTATGCCGCAGTTCAGCACTGCACTGGCTACTTCACTGGTGGAGGTGTAAGTACCACCACTGATAGCGGCAACATGGTGGTTCTGCACGCAAGCTTGCGTGTAGTTCTCAAAAGTACCGCCAGTAATGGTCAGATTACCGTTGTCATCGTTCTTGATGGTATTCAAACCGCCCTTGAAAGTACCGCCAGCGATAGTCAATGTCGGGGTATCAGCATACTTTGTTTGTTTTTGATTCTGATAGCCATTTACGACCATGCTGGAGTAACCGCCGCGTTGCTCAACGGTGACACCATCATTGATGGTCATCGTACCATAGTTAACAATATTGTAGAAGCTGTTGCCACCGGCATCGGTTTTGCTGCTTCCGTTTTCAGCGCTACGGGTATAAGTACCGCCATTCAAGATGACAGTGCCCTTGTTGTACAGAGCCGCCTTGCCGTTGGACACGTTATCAACAGTGCCAGTACCGTTGATGGTCAGAGTAGCATCCTTGTTAACGGTGATGGTGTGGTCGGCAGCGCTGTTTTTCAGCGTAAAGCCATTCAAATCCAGCGTAGCGGTTACGCCAGCGGGGACAACAACGTTCTCGGTCATGTTCTTGTCCAGCTTGATGGTGACGTTGGCACCGGATTTGGCATACTTCAACGCGCAGGGGTCATCAAAAGTACCGCCGGAGATAGATACAACGGAAGAGGTAGGTTTGCTGTTGGTGCTATCAGTATTAACCGCAATGGTATCATACGCACCGGTAGCGCTAAACTCGCCGCTCTTTATAGTAACATTGGCTGCTGTAGAATCCGAAGAGGTCTTTCTGGTAGGGATAATCTCATAGATGCCGACAGCCGCTTTAGTACCGGAGACAGTGCTGCTTTCAAATGTGACGTTGGGTGCACCGCCGGGATAGCAGCAAGAGTCTACGACTACTGCATCGCCGGTAGCGTTGGAGCCGTTACCATTATACGCATAGTTAGCGGGCTGCAAAGTTCCCTTCAAGGTGCTGTTTTTGGCCGTCAAAGTACCAGCCTTGGTATAGATGGCTGTGGCACCGGTAATCAGGCTGTCTGTAATCGTGAATGTGCCCTTACCGTTAAGCTGAATGGCGTTATCGGTAGGACTTTCGATTACTGCATTCGTAATGGTCACAACAGCGTTGGTGGTATTGCCGTTGACATGTAGCACGGTCGCATTGTTTGCAGAATGGTACTTACCACCATTCAGAATCAGCGTTCCATTAATATTGGCGTCGGCATCTAAGTTAGCCTTAGTACGGTCACTAGGAGCAATACCAACATTGATGCGACCAAAAACCTCAGAACCGCTGGTAGTGCCGTTGATCGTCAACGTTGCGCCGCAAACAACTTGCAAAACATGCCGACCTTCCGTGCCGCCCCGCTTACCGGTCAGCTTCTTACCATTCAAGTCGATAGTAAGATCTTTCTTGACCAGCGCAGCAAAAACAGCGTTTTCCTCTATGGCCAAAGTCACGTTGCCATTCAGCTTAACAAAGCCACCCTTTCCAATGGCTTCAAGCAGTTCGGTGTCAGTGCTGACCACATATGGATCATTTGCCGTGCCGTTGCCTGTTAGCGTAACTTCCGCAAAAACGGCAGTCGGCAGCAGCGTTAGCGCCATTAGGAGCGCTAACAAGATACTTGTCAACTTTTTCATTTGTTTGACCCCTCTAAAAATAATATTCCGCGAAACGCCTCCAACGTTTCCCTGCGGCGGTATGGCAGGGCTCCCAATGGAGACACCCGCGGTAACTTACATTATAGCACTCATTTTCTCAAAGTCACGACCTCTCGTCAAAAAATCTGACTTTCTACCTATTGCACAAACCAACCCCACACTTTTTGGGCATTTTGTTGTGATTTGGAAAAAGAAAACGCCCCCGATGGGGCGTTTCAGTGATCCTCGTAGTGACCTTTGCAGGAAATAATCACAATATCGTTGTCCGCATTCACCGCGTACACCAGCCGGTTCTTCTCGTCCAGCCGCCTGCTCCAAAAACCGCTGCAAAATTTCAGCGGCTCCGGTTTGCCCAGCCCATCGTAGGGGCTGCGCTGGATGTCCTTCAATAGCTGGTTGATGCGACGCAGCGTCTTTTTGTCCTGCATCTGCCAGTACAGATACTCGTCCCACGCAAGGGGCGAAAACGTCAAATTATTCATCCGCCATGGCCTCTAATTCTTCCATGGTCTTTACCACGCCGCGACCGGCGCTGATGTCCGCAATGGAGCGGTTCAGCCGCCCCAAATACTCCGCATTCCGCTGGGCGCGCTGGAGCTCGTTCCACTCGTTCAGACTGATGATGACCACGTTTTTCTCGTCCTTGCGGGTGACGATCACCGTCTCGTTTTGGTCGGTCACCTTGTCGCAGTAGGATTTCAGATTCTCCCGAATCGTGGAGTAATTCACCGCCAGCATAGTCATGCTCCTTTCCTGTTTTGTACAATTTATTGTACATCAATAGTATATGCAAGTCAAGAGAAAAAATGTGTTTTGCTTTGCAAAATCGCAGGTCACCTCCAAAAAAGAAAAAGACGGCCGAAGCCGCGTCGCACTTCTTGTTCTCGCAAGGAAGGGAATGTGTGCAAGGGAAACCATTGCGGGTTTCCCTTGCGCGTTCAATCGAAGCCGCGCTCGCGCGGCCGATTTTGCTTTGCAAAATCGCAGGTCACCTCCAAAAAAGAAAAAGACGGCCGAAGCCGTCTTTCTTTTTTGGAGGTGACACCCGGATTTGAACCGGGGAATGAGGGTTTTGCAGACCCTTG
>CAZTHY010000066.1:0-6725 GCA_964613205.1 uncultured Oscillospiraceae bacterium | reverse complement strand
CTGGACGATCAGGTGCTGCTGAAGCGGGACGGCCTGCCCACCTACAACTTCGCCAACGTCATCGACGACCATCTCATGGGCATCACCCATGTGGTGCGGGGCAGCGAATACCTGTCCTCCGCGCCGAAGTACGACCTGCTGTACCACGCCTTCGGCTGGGAGGTGCCCACCTACGTCCACTGTTCCCCTGTCATGCGTGACGCGCAGAACAAGATGTCCAAGCGCCACGGCGACCCCAGCTACGAGGATTTGAAGGCGGAGGGCTACCTCACCGACGCCATTCTGAACTACGTTGCCCTGCTGGGCTGGAGCCCCAAGGGTGAGCTGGCGGAACAGGAGATCTTCACGCTGGACGAGCTTATAAAGGCGTTCGACCTGACGGGCATTTCCAAGTCCCCTGCCATCTTCGACAAGGCCAAGCTGGAGCATTTCAACGCCGTGTACCTCCGCGCCATGGCACCGGCCGACTTCGCCCGCGTGGCGGAGCCCTATATCCGCCAGAGCGTCAAGGGTGGCTTTGACGTGGCGGCCATCGCCGGTCTTTTGCAGGCACGGTGCGAAAAGCTGACGGACATTCCGGAGAAGGTGGACTTCTTCGACACCTGCCCCGCCTATACCATCGACTTCTTCACCAACAAGAAGTCCAAGACCAACCCCGACGTGTGCCGCGATATGCTCACCGCCGCCATCCCCATGCTGGAAGGTCTGGCGGACTGGACGGACGAGGCCATCCACGACGGTCTTGTGTCGCTGGCGGAGACGCTGGGCGTGAAGAACGCCACGCTGATGTGGCCGGTGCGTATCGCCGCCGCCGGTAAGCTGGTAACGCCGGGCGGCGCGGTGGAGATCTGCCGTATTCTCGGCCGCGACGAGACGCTGCGCCGTCTCCGTGCAGGACTGGCCATGCTGGAGCAGTGACCATGAAACAGCGCATTACCGCCCTGCGGGAGTTTTGGCGGGGCGAATACAGCCACTTTGTCTTTATTACCGCCGTGGCCTTCG
This sequence comes from uncultured Oscillospiraceae bacterium, assembly GCA_964613205.1. GTDB lineage: Bacteria > Bacillota > Clostridia > Oscillospirales > Oscillospiraceae > Vescimonas. Next base: position 5,723 of record CAZTHY010000066.1, on the reverse strand, counting down.
GTGTCATCGTGGTGCTGGCGTATATTGCCGGTTACTTCCTGCCGGAGCAGTGCGAACTGGTGGTGGAGTTTTTCTCCGCCGCCGTGTCGGAATCCGGCGTGGTGGACGAGGCGGGAGATTTCAGCGCCGTGGGGCTGTTCTTCAACAACCTCCGCGCCATGCTGCTCAGCGCCCTGTATGGCTTCATCCCCTTCGTCTACTTCCCCGCCTTTTCGCTGGGTGTCAACGGCGTGCTGCTGGGGATGCTGGGCGCGTATTACACCCGCCACCACATCTCCCTGCTGACCTATTTAGCCGGCATCCTGCCCCACGGTATTTTCGAGCTGCCAGCGCTGGTGCTGAGTCTGGCCTGCGGGCTGTACCTGTGTCAGAGCGTCACCCAGTACGTCCGCAAGAACGAAAAGGGCGTTATGCGCCCCCTCATCACTAACATGGCGTGGCTTTTTCTGCTGGTGATGGTGCCGCTGCTGGCGGCGGCAGCGGTGGTGGAGGCCTACGTCACGCCTATCGTACTCAATGCTATGATGTAAAGCGGTTTCGCTTTGCAGACTATAACCCCATTTCAGAAAGGACTGATCCCTGTGTGTAAGGAAAAAACAGACGTTCCCGCCCTGTTCGGCAAGATGGTATTCGGCGAGCGTGAGATGCAGCAGCGGCTCCCCGCCCAGGTGTACCAAAAGTGGCAGCAATGTCTGGCACAGGGCGCGCCGCTGGATCGGGACACCGCCGGTGAGATCGCCGGTGTGATGAAGGACTGGGCGATTGAAAAGGGCGCGACCCACTTCACCCACTGGTTCCAGCCCATGACCGGCTTTACCGCCGAGAAGCACGACAGCTTTATCACCCCTGACGGCAAGGACGGCGTGGTAATGGAGCTGAGCGCCAAGGAGCTGAGCAAGGGCGAGGCGGACGCCTCCTCCTTCCCCTCCGGCGGACTGCGTGCAACCTTTGAAGCCCGCGGCTACACCGCCTGGGATCCCACCTCCTACGCCTTCGTCAAGGACAACACGCTGTACATCCCCACCATTTTCTGCTCTTACAGCGGTCAGACGCTGGACAAGAAAACGCCGCTGCTGCGCTCCATGCGGGCGCTGGACAAGGAGTGCATCCGCATTCTGCGGCTGTTCGGCAACGAGACGGCGCAGCACGTTACGGCGCAGGTAGGGCCTGAGCAGGAATATTTCCTCATCGACGAGGCCATGTACCGGCGGCGGGAGGACTTGAAGCTGTGCGGCCGGACGCTGTTCGGCGCGAAACCGCCCAAGGGACAGGAGCTGGATGACCACTACTATGGCGCTATCAAGCCCCGCGTGGCGGCGTTCATGCGGGAGCTGGACGAGGAGCTGTGGAAATTAGGCGTGCTGGCCAAGACGGAGCACAACGAGGCCGCCCCCGCCCAGCATGAGATCGCCCCTATCTACTGCGACGCCAACACCGCCTGCGACAAGAATCAGATCACCATGGAGCTGCTGAAAAAGGTGGCCGCCCGCCATGGGCTGGTGTGTCTGCTCCACGAGAAGCCCTTTGCCGGCGTCAACGGCAGCGGCAAGCACGATAACTGGTCGCTGGCCACCGATACCGGCGAAAACCTGCTGAAGCCGGGCAGCACGCCCAGCCAGAACGCCCAGTTTCTGCTGTTTTTGGCGGCGTTCATCAAGGGCGTTGATGAGTATCAGGAGATGCTGCGCTGCTGCGTCTCCTACCCGGGGAACGACCACCGTTTGGGCGGCAACGAAGCGCCTCCCGCCATTATCTCCGTCTTTTTGGGCGACGAGCTGACCGCCATTCTGGACGCCATCGTCAGCGGTACGGAGTATGTGGACATCACCAAGAAGAAGCTGACCATCGGCGTGGACACGCTGCCGGAGATACCCCAGGACACCACCGACCGGAACCGCACCTCCCCGCTGGCCTTCACCGGCAACAAGTTCGAGTTCCGTATGCTGGGCTCCAGCCAGTCCATCGCCAGCCCCAACGTGGTGCTGAACACCATCATGGCCGAGGAGCTGCGTCAGTTCGCCGACACGCTGGAACAGGCGGAGGATTTCCAGTCCGCGCTGCAAACGCTGCTGCGGGACACCTTCGCCGCCCATCAGCGCATCATCTTCAACGGCAACGGCTACGACGACTCCTGGGTGCGGGAGGCGGAACGCCGCGGCCTTTCCAACCTGCGGGACACGGTGGACTGTATGCCCGCCTACATCGACAGGAAGAACATCGACCTCTTTGGCCGCCACGCCATTCTGACGGAGGCGGAGCTGCGGGCGCGGTACGAAATCCACTTGGAGAACTACTGCAAGGTGTCCGCTATCGAGGCCAACACGCTGCTGGACATGGTGCAGCGCCACATCCTCCCCGCCGTCAGCCGTTACTCCGGCGAACTGGCCAAGGGCATCGTCCACAAGCGGAAAGCGGCGCTGGGCAGCACCTGCCGCGTGGAGGAGCACATGGTGGCCACGCTGGGTGAGCTGAGCGGTGAGCTGTTCGACGTCACACAGGCGCTCCACACGGCGCTGGAAGGCGCCCCTGCCGCCGACGGCGGTATCGACGCCGCCCGTTACTACCGCGCTGAGATCGCCCGCCGCACCCAGTTGGCCGGTGAGCTGGCCGGTAAACTGGAATCGCTGGTGGATGCGTCCTACTGGCCGTACCCCACCTATGCCGACATTCTGTTCAGCGTCTGAAATACGCACAAAACCACCCCTTACGATCGTGTAAGGGGTGGTTTTCTATGTGAAGTTATATTACTTTACTGCGCGCTGTTTTCGGACTTTTCCCGCTTTCGCGCCTGTAAGTAGTGGATGAACATGGTCACCATGAACACGATGCTGATATATCCGAAGATGGGGAACACCACGCCGATGACGTCGCCGAAGCCCAGCAGACTGCCCGCCCACGCCAGCAGACAGGAGAGGAACATCAGCACCTTGTTGCGGCGGCGGACAAAGGCGAATTTCTGCTCCAGGTAGGCCATCATGCCCACCAGACTGGCCAGCGCGTTGCAGAACATGGCCACCAGCAGCATCATGCCGTACACCGTGCCCAGTATCGGGCTGAGACGGCTGGCCAGCGCCACCATGGGCAGCTCCGCCGCCACCGCCTCGGGATAGGCGGCGAGACTGGTGAGGATACTGGCCGCCACCGCCACCAAAAACAGTCCCGCCAAACCGATGCCCCAGTAGATGTGGCGCTTTTTCTCCACATACTGTCCCACCGGTGCCATGATGCCGATGCCGCCCAGCACGTTGTAGGCCACGAAGGTCAGCGCCGCCGCCACCCAGTTGGGCATGAGGGGATTGTCGTTGGTGTTGGTCAGGGCGAAGATGCCCTCGGTGCCGAAGCTGCCGTAGGCGGCCACGGCGAAGCCCACCGTGGCGGCGATGAGGATGGGGATCAGCGCGGAAAAGGCGTTCACCATGCCGCTGACACCCAGCAGCGCCACCAAAAATACCACGGCCATAAAGACGGCGCTGCCCAGCCAAGTGGGTACGGCGAAAAGCTGTGTCAGCATGGCGCCTACGCCCGCCGCCATCAGCAGCACCACGAAGAACAGGAACAGCGCCCCTACGATGCCGGAGGATGCCCGCAGCCACTTGATGTCCCAGGGCACCAGCAGCTTGTCCATGTCGGCGCAGCGGGTCATCTGGGTCAGACGGACGAACAGAATGCCGATGGCGGTGAACAGCGCCGCCGACACGCAGAAGCCGATGTAGCCCCAGTTGCCAAACGCACCGAAGAACTGCCACAGTTCCTGACCGGAGATGAACCCCGCCCCTAAAAAGCAGCCGACGTAGGTGAACGCCAGCGACCACGTTTTGATCTGTTTCATAAAACACCTCGTATGTGTAAGATTGCGTAACACTACAATTCTACCCGATTTCCGCCGTTTCGTCAACCCCGTGGGGTGGGTATAAGGAACTTCGTGAGGAAAACGAAAAATATTTCATTGAATGCTTCGGTTAGGCGTTGACGCTGTTGTGAAATTGTTGTATAATGGCACTGTAAATGGTTGCCGTTTTTGTGCATTCTCTACTTTAAATGACGAAAGAAGCGGCCAAAAATTGCGTTTTAGGAGGATCATTCCATGATTAACACCATTGACGGCATTATCGCTGCTGCCAAGGGCGGCGTTACCGGCGTCATCGCCGTTGCGGCGGCACACGACCAGCCTGTCATCGAGGCCGTGGTGGAAGCCCGCCGTGAGGGTATCGCCACTCCCCTGCTGGTGGGCCACGTGGCCGAGATCGAGACCATGCTGTCCGATCTGGGCGAGAATCCCGCCGATTATACCATCATCGCCGGCGACACCGATCAGGACTGCGCCGCCAAGGCCGTGGCGCTGTGCGCCGAGGGCAAGGCCAACTTCCTGATGAAGGGCATTCTCGGTACCGCCGATCTGATGCGCGCCGTGTTCAACAAGGAGCAGGGTCTGCGTACCGCCCACCTGACTACCCACTGCATGCTGTACGAAATCCCCGCGCTGGGTCGTATGCTGGTGCTGACCGACGGCGGCGTGAACACCTTCCCGGATCTTGACAAGAAGGCGGAGATTTTGGAGAATGCCGCCATGGTGCTGCAGGCGCTGGGCTATGAGCACATCAACGCCTCCTGCGTCTGCGGTGCAGAGCAGGTGAACCCCAAGGTGCAGTCCACCGTGGATGCCGACGCGCTGAGCAAGATGACCGATCGCTGGAGCAAGTACAACATGGACGTGTGCGGCCCCGTGGCGCTGGATCTGGCGCTGAGTGAGGAAGCCTGCCACCACAAGCACTACAACGCCCCGGGTGCCGGCAAGGCAGACATCCTGCTGGTGCCCAACTACGAAGTGGGCAACGGCATCGGCAAGGCTGCCAATCTGTTTGGCAACGCCAAGAACGCCGGTATCATTCTCGGCGCCAAGGTGCCCATCGTGCTGGTGTCCCGTGCCGACAGCGCCTATTCCAAGCTGGCGTCCATCGCACTGGGCAGTGTGCTGTCCAGCCGGATGTCCCTGTAAGGACTGTGTAAAGGCGTATTGCACAAACAATAGTTTCGTCTGACTACGTTTTTCACAAACTTTAGCCGGAAGATTGACAAATGCTTGACAATGCGCCCCGCCGCGCTTATCATTAGTTAGGATGTAGTACCGCCCGAACAAAGCGGTATACATATAGTACAATAACGTAAAAGAGGAGATTATGTTATGGTAAATCAGGAATACTACAACCTGGGCACTGCGCCCTCCGTCATCCGTCAGCTCTTTGCCTACGGTCTGGAGCAGGCTGCTAAGGTCGGCGCCGACAAGGTGTACGACTACTCTCTGGGCAATCCCAGCATCCCTGCCCCCAAGAAGGTCAATGAGTCCATCCACAAGATCGTGGACGAGATGGATTCCATCAAGCTGCACGGCTATTCCATGGCTGCCGGCTTCGATACCGCCCGCGCTGCCGTGGCCGCCGATCTGTCCACCCGTTTCGGTCTGGACGTGAAGGCCAGCGAGCTGTTCTTTACCTGCGGCGCTGCTCCCGCACTGATCTCCATCATCAAGGCTCTGGTGGTGGACAGCGACAGCGAGATCATGGCTGTGGCTCCCTTCTTCCCTGAGTATCGCCCCTTCGTCAACGCCAACGGCGGCAAGCTGGTGGTGGTTCCTGCCGATACCAAGGCCTTCCAGATCCATCTGGACGAGGTGGAGAAGCGCATCACCAAGAACACCCAGGGCATCATCATCAACTCCCCCAAAA